>JAGGXN010000075.1 GCA_021163065.1 Archaeoglobaceae archaeon
ATTTTAACTTCAAGAGGTATCTTATTTCTCTCGAATACTTTAAGCTCCTTGACTATTTCTTTTACAAATTGCATAATTCGATGTTATTTTTGGTATTTATTTGTTTTTGTAATAGGGACACGTCCTTTAAACAAATCCAAAATTTTTTATTGCATCGTACTAACTTTTTGCAGGGGAACTTAATGGAGATGAGAATTGGAGAAGCTTTAATTGGAGAAGGCTATGAGGTCGCTCACATTGATTTGATGATTGGTACAAAGGATAGCCCCGTAGGCATAGCTTTTGCAAATGCACTATCAAACCTCTCTCAAGGACACACACCCTTACTTGCGGTTTTAAGACCAAATCTGATTACAAAACCACCTGCAGTGATAATTCCAAAAGTTACTGTAAAGGATTTGAAACAAGCAGAGCTAATCTTTGGGGCTGCACAAGCAGCAGTTGCTAAAGCAATTGCAGATGCCGTTGAAGAAGGTGTAATTCCAATGGATGTTGCTGAGGATTACGTTGTAATTGTTAGCGTCTTCATCCATCCAAAGGCTAAAAATAAGCATAAGGTTTACTATTACAATTATGGAGCAACTAAACTTGCGTTAAAGAGAGCTATGCAGAACTTTCCGGATGTTGAAACTGTTTTGTATGAGAAAGATAGAAGTTTCCATCCATTTGTTGGCAGAAAATTGACAAAACTCTGGGACCCGCCATATTTGCAAATTGCCATCGATATCCCAGACTTAAATGAGGTCTTAAACATCCTAAGACAAATTCCGGATAGCGATCATATTGTTTACGAGATTGGTACACCCTTAGCAAAAAGGTATGGAAGTGAAGTTATATTAAAACTTAGAGAAATAAAACCCGACTCGTTTTTCGTTTTGGACTTAAAAACGTTAGATGTTGGAAATTTAGAGGCAAGGATGGCTGCAGATGCTACTGCTAACGCAATTGTAATCTCAGGTCTGGCTCCAATTCAAACAATCGTTAAAGGAATTAGAGAAGCGGAAAAGACTGGAATACTATCTATTATCGACATGCTTAACGTTGAAAATCCTGTTGAGAGGTTAAAGAAGATTAAAGAGCATGCAATTCCAAATATCGTTGAACTACATAGAGCAATCGATACTGAAGGTGTTGCTGAAGTTCCTTGGAAATATGCTTCAAAAGTAAAGGAGCTTGGTGTTTTGGTTGCGGTAGCTGGAGGAGTTAGGCCTGAAAATGTTCAGGAAGCGATTTCCGCTGGCGCTGATATACTCATTGTTGGAAGGGCGATTACAAAATCAAGAGACGTTGAAGGGGCTGTTAGAAGATTTTTGACTTACATGAAACCCGATACAGACCAATTTAGAATTATGACTGACTTTTAAAATTTTTAAGGTGGTTGTATGGGTGTTGTAATAATAAATTTCAAAGCTTATAAAGAAGGTTTTGGTTTGAATGGGTTGAAATTGGCTAAGGCAATTGAAAGCGTAGCTGATAAAGTTGATGATTATATTGCAATAGCCCCAACATCTTTGGATTTGCAAAAATTTGCAAATGAGCTATCAATTGATGTCTATTCTCAGCACGTTGATGCTGTTGATTTTGGAAGTCACACTGGAAGAATTAATGCTGAAATGATTAAGGAAATGGGGATTAAAGGTAGCTTGATCAACCATTCTGAAAGGAGACTAAGACTTGCGGATATCGACTTTATAGTTGAAAAATTTAGGGATTTAGACTTGATATCTATTGTTTGCACAAATAACGTTGCTACAACTGCTGCTGCAGCAGCACTACAACCAGATTACGTTGCAATTGAGCCGCCAGAGTTGATTGGAAGTGGTATTCCTGTATCGAAGGCTGAGCCAGAAATTGTTGAAAATTCTGTTAAGGCTGCAAAAGACGTTTATCCAGAAATAAAGGTTTTGTGTGGTGCAGGGATAAGCAAGAATGAAGATTATGTAACAGCCTTAGATCTAGGAGCAGATGGTGTTCTTTTGGCAAGTGGTGTTGTTAAGGCAAAAGACCCTAAGGCAGCGTTGGAAGAACTAGTTGGGTTGAGATAATATAAAAAATTAAATTCAGAAGTTCAAATCGTCTTTGTAAAACTCCTTCTTTTTCAATTTCTTTTTCGATTTTCTACTTTCCTTCATTTTGGGTGGATCATTCAGTAATTCCTCAAATTCCTCATCTGTCACGGGTTTTAAATCCACCCAGTCTTTAAACTTCTTTGATTTTTTCAGCTTCATCTAATCTTGCTTTCATTGTAAAAAAATGTATATATTTCTTTCGTGATTGTATCTGTAATTGAAAACCGTTTCAAGTTTAATTTTAATAATCTAGGTCAAAAATGCTCGAACTGTTCAAACAAAATAAAAATTAAAATTATTTTTTCTCAACATCCAATCCATATTTTCTTGCATTTTCATCAGCTATCCTTTGCAATTCTTCAATTATCTGCTTACCCATTGGATGCTTGAACAGATGCCTGAATCTCCTCTGAATTTTTAAATACTCTTCAACAGGCTTTCTATCTTTAATCTTTCTAACTCTTGTAAGTTTTCCATATTCGAATTCAACTAAAGGATATAATCCTGTCTCAACTGCAAGTTTTGCAGCTATTATTCCACCTTTTCCGTCAACGCCCCATCCAGTAACGCATGGGGAATGAATTTGAATATATTTTGTACCTTCAAACTCCAAAGCTCTTTTAACTTTCCTCCTTATGTCTGCCGGAAAGGCCGAAGATGATGTCGCCACATACGGTATGCCATGGGCAACTGCTATTGACACCATGTCCTTTTTCTTTCCCAACTTTCCAGGCATTAGCTTGCCTACAGGTGTAGTTGTTGTTGCCTCGCCCATCGGCGTTAAACCGCTTTGCTGATGTCCTGTGTTTTGATAAGCCTCGTTATCTAAGCAGATGTAAATTATGTCGTGATTTCTATCCATAACTCCGGATAAGCAGCCAAAACCTATGTCTGCTGTAGCTCCATCTCCAGCAAAGACCACTACATGTCCTTCATCTTTTCTTCCCAACGCCCTCAAAGCGGCCTCAATTCCAGCAGCTACCGGAGCAGCATTTTCAAACAGCGAATGTATGTATGGTACTCCCCAAGCACTTTTTCCGTATTGAGAGCTTATGATTTCCAAACATCCGGTTGAGTTAACGACAAAACATTTACCATCCAAAGCTTGTAAAACGTTTTTTACAGCTATCGGCAATCCACATCCAGGACAGGCTCCATGTCCGCTACTAAAGTATTTCATGGAATCACCTCCTTAAACTCTTGAACACCTTCAAAGTGGAATCCCTGCTTAACTTTGCCCTGCATAACGTTGTCAATTATTTTCACAATCAACTCTCTCGGAACGTCTCTGCCACCAAGTCCTATGGCAAAAGAGTAAATTTCTTTGCTCTTGCCATATAAAGCATTTTTGACTTCAATTGCTACTTGCCCTTCATTACCAAAAGAGACCGCTCTTTCAAGAACTATTACTTTGTTAACGTTTTTTAAAGCCTTCCTAATTTCATCATTCGGGAACGGTCTAAATGTTCTTAGCTTTATTAATCCAACCTTTTTTCCTTCCCTTCTCAAGCTTTCAACAACATCTCTAACAAGGCTTGTAATTGAACCTAAGGTTATAACGGCTAATTCAGCATCATCAACATTCTCTGCTGAAATGTGACTTTTCCAGTCTCTGCCCGTGAATTCAGCCCATTCCTTAAAAACATCTTCCATAACCTTTCTTGCCCTTTCTATCGCATTTTGCAATGCAACTCTAAACTCCATATAGATGTGGGGTGGTGCGTAAGAGCCGAAGGTTAAAGGTTTGTCAACACTAAGCTTTGCCACAGGCTCATATGGTGGCAAGAATTCGTCAATCATTTCCTGACTGTGCAAATCAACCGGCTCGTAAGCGTGCGTCAACTTATAGCCATCCATACAAATCATAAATGGGAGTAAAACCTTGCTATTTTCGGCAATTTTATAAGCTTGAGGAATTAAATCATGAGCCTCCTGATTGTTTTCCACGTAAACTTGTATAATTCCTGCATCTCTCATGAACATGCTGTCTTGATGGTCATTCCAAATACTTAGCGGAGCTGATAAGGCTCTGTTTGTGTTAACCAATACAATTGGCAAGCGCATTCCTGCAGCATTAATTAAAACTTCACTCATCAAAATCAAACCTTGGCTACATGTAGCTGTAAATGTTCTCGCTCCAGTTGCTGATGCTCCAACTAAAATTGAGGCTGCTGAAAATTCGGATTCTGCTGTAATGTAAACACAATTTTCTAACTCACCATTTGCATACATTGCTGCCAAATTCTCAACGATCTCCGTCTGAGGGGTTATCGGATAAGCGGAAATTACATTTGGTCTGCAAGTTTTTACAGCATGCGCTACGGAATAAAAACCTCTAACAACTTTCATCATTTTATTCCACCTCTAATTTGTAAATTTCCTTCACTTCCATTCTTATCGCATTTTCAGGGCAAACGAATGCGCAAACCCCACAACCTTTGCAGTAGTCATAGTTAAAAACTGCATATTTCTTCTTATTCTCTTTTACAACTTCAACGCACAAATCTGGACAGAACATCTCGCAACTTCTGCATCCAGAACATTTTTCAACATCTACAATTGGATATTCTGTTCCCCAATCACCAGTCTTGTTTTTCTTTGCCTCCATTGGGCGTGAGATGGCTCCAATGGTTATTTCAATCATATCTTCACCTCCAACATGTATTTGCAGGCATCTTCAACAAGTTTAGCATTTTTATCAGCTATCTCTCCCTTAAACCATTCATATATTGTCTCCTTCAAAGTTTCAAGTTTTATCAGCTTTGTAGCTCCAGCAAAAGCACCAACCATTGCTGTATTCGTTATCGGCCTTCCTAAGATTTCCATTGCCATTTTCGTTGCATTTATCGTCACAACTTTTCGATCCGTGCTTATCAATTTCTTGAATTCTTCTGCAGACTTCGGATAATTTGCAATCAGCAACCCATTCTCTTTCAACCCTTTATCCACTTCTACAGACTCAACCACTGTTGGATCTAGGACTACAACGTAGTCGGGATAGTAAATTTCATCTCTCAAAACAATTGGTTTATCAGAGAGCCTTAAGAAGGATGCTACAGGCGTACCTCTCTTCTCAGCTCCAAATGTTGGAAATGAAAGTGTATAATAGCCTTCCTTAAATCCTGCAACTGCTAACATGTCTGCTGCAGTAACTACTCCTTGCCCACCTCGTCCATGAAACCTAACTTCGATTAAAATAAGGCATCACCTCTCCGCTTTAACACCTTGTAAAGTTTAACTTTCATTTAATAAATGTTAAGGTTTTGCTGAATCTTTTTATATATAATGATTAAAAATTAAGTTTAAGCTTAAAACTCAAAATTTTTATACCTGCCAAAAAATTATCTCTCGTGAAGATTGAGAGGCCAAGAGGTACAAGGGATTTTTTACCAGAAGAAATGGAGAAAAGAAGAGAAATAGAAAGAAAGATGAGAAAAATTGCAGAATTGTATGGCTATAGGGAGATTCAAACACCAACTTTTGAGCATCTTGAATTGTTTACATTGAAGTCTGGAGAAGGAATAATTGAGGAGATATATGCGTTTAAAGACAAAGGTGGCAGGAACTTGGCGTTGAGACCTGAATTAACTGCTCCAGTAATGAGGATGTTTGTAAATGAATGTAGCGTTATGCCAAAGCCATTGAGGTTTTACTATTTTGCTAACTGCTTTAGATACGAAAGACCGCAAAAAGGAAGGTATAGAGAATTTTGGCAGTTTGGTGTTGAATTAATAGGTTCTTCTTCTTATTTAGCTGATGCAGAGGTAATTTCCTTAGCTTACGATATAATGGAAAACTTGAATTTAAAGTTCGATTTGCACATTGGGCATGTTGGACTGCTTAGATTGCTATTGAAAGATGTTGAAGAAAACGTTGCATCCAAAATAATGCGGCTTATTGACAAAAAAGATTCTAAAGGCTTGGAGGATTATCTAAATACGATTTCAATTGACAGAGATTTGGAGGGCAAAATATATGACATAATTGAGCTTATTGGAGACAGAAGCATAATAGAGGATGCAAAAGGCATAATTCCAAATTTCGATTTTGAATACATTGAAAAGCTGTGCGACTGCTTGGATTCGATAGATGTTAAATACAATTTGGATTTCGGAATTGCAAGGGGTTTGGATTATTATACGGGTGTTGTCTTTGAAGCTTATGCTAAAGAGGGCTTAGGCGCACAAAATCAGATTTGTGGTGGTGGTAGTTATAGATTGGCCCACCTCTTTGGTGTCGATACACCTTCAACTGGATTTGCCTTGGGATTTGATAGAATTGCTGAGATTTGCGAATTACAAGCTGAAAAGCCTAAGGTAGTTGCAATAGTAGCATTTAAAGGATTAGAGAATGAAGCTTTTAAAATTTCAAGAATTGTTAGAGAGGCTGGAGTAGATGCGATTGTTGACGTTATGCAGAGAAGTCTGAAAAAGCAACTTAGTTATGCAAATGATATAAAAGCAGACTTCGCCATAATTGTGGGGGAGGAGGAATTAAAACAAAAGTCGGTTGCGATTAAAGATTTAAAGACAGGAGAGCAGAAAATAGTAAAAATAGATGAGTTGAGGGATTACTTAAAAAGCGTATAACTTTCAAAATCGCAACTTATATTTTTCCAGTAAAATAGTTTCTTTGGTGATTGTATGGAGTACGATGACGTTAAATCTACAATTGTCGAACTTTTTAGAAAAGCTGAAACAGAGTTAGGGGAAGATGTAATTAAGGCGATAAAAAAGGCTTATGAAATTGAAGAGAATGAAATAGCTAAAAATCAGTTAAAAACGATATTGGACAACATAGATGCTGCTAAAAAGCTTAAGGTTCCAATTTGTCAAGATACGGGCTTGCCAATTGTTTTTGTAGAACTTGGCAGAGAGCTTTGCTTGGATTTTGATTTGAAAAAGGCTATCATAGAGGGTGTAAAGCTAGCAACAAAGGAAATTCCCCTAAGACCAAATGCTGTGGATCCTTTAACGAGGGAAAATCCCGGAAACAACGTTGGATTGCATGTTCCGCAGATAAATATAGATTTTGTTGAAGGTGATAAACTTAAGCTTACGGTGATGCCAAAGGGTGCTGGAAGCGAGAATACTTCTGCACTAAAAATGATGCTTCCAAGCCAAGTAAATGAGATTCCAAAGTTTGTTGTTGAAGTTGTAAAGAATGCTTTTGGCAAACCATGTCCACCGATTTTCGTTGGGGTTGGAATTGGTTCTACATTCGATGGCTCTGCAAAATTGGCTAAGAAGGCTTTGCTTAGAGATGTGACTGTTATGGACGAATACGAATTGAGAATGCTTGAAGCAATAAACGACCTTGGAATCGGTCCTATGGGCTTAGGTGGAAAAACAACAGCCTTAGCAGTTTTGGTTGAAAAAGGATATTGCCATACAGCTTCTCTGCCAGTAGCTGTAAACATTCAGTGTTGGGCCAATAGAAGGGCATCAAAGGTTCTGGGGTGAGAAAAATGAAAGAAATTTCGTCTCCCTTAAATAAGGATGATGTGCTAAAATTAAAGGCTGGAGATATCGTATATGTTACTGGAGAGATTCTTACTGCAAGAGATAAAGCGCACATACGAATTTTAGAATTCCTCCAAGAAGGAAAAGAATTGCCATTTGAGCTTAATTGTAGAATTATCTATCACTGCGGTCCTTTGATGAAGAAAGAAGGTGAATGGGTTGCGGTATCTGCTGGACCAACAACTTCTGCAAGGATGAATGCCTCAACAAAAAAGATACTTGAAAAGATCGATTGTATTGGCATAATTGGAAAAGGTGGGATGGATGAAGAAGTTGTTAGAGCTTTAAATGGCAAAGGAATTTACCTAGCATACACTGGAGGGGCTGGAGCTTTGGCAGCAAAAGCTATAAAGAGAGTAAGAGGGGTACATTGGGAAGACTTAGGCATGGCAGAAGCCGTATGGGTTTTGGAAGTCGAAAAGTTTGGACCATGCATAGTTGGAATCGATGCTCATGGAAATAGCCTTTATTCTGAAATTTCAAAAAGAGTTGAGGAAAATTTCAAAAATATTATATCAAAAATTTAATTTTTTTAAAATTTTAAAAAAATTAAAGAGATGCAAATGCTTTTTCAAATGGTGGAACAACTTGCTTTTTCCTGCTCATCACTCCATCAAGCCAGACTGATTTTCCTTCAAGCTTTTTGCCAAATGCCTTTTCAACAACCTCTGGATCGTCAGTCACGCAAAGCAATTCTGTACCCTCTTTCATTATGTCTGTAAGCATTAGGAAAATGCTGTGATAACCGCCCTCTTCTTTAACCTTCTTCATCTCTTCATACAACGCGTCCTTGATTTCATCCAAAAGCGACAAGTCAACGACTTCTATTTGTCCGATTCCAACTTTCTTGCCCGACATGTCAAAGTCTTTGTAGTCTCTAAACAGCAAATCTCTTGGACTTTTGCCAGCAACATCTGATTTTGCTTTGAACATTTCCATCGCAAAAGCCATCATGTCATCTATTCCAGCAATTTTTGCAAGTTCCTCTGCAACTTTTTTACATTTTTCAGTTGTTGTTACTGACTTAAACGCTACTGTATCGCTCAAGATACCCGCAAGCATTAAGCCTGCAATGTTTGGTGGTATCTCAACACCTGTTACATCAAATAGAATCTTCAAAACCGTCATTGTGCATCCTACTGGAAGATTTATGAATAGAATTGGATTTGGCGTTGTAATATCTCCAATCTTGTGATGATCAATTATTGCTACAATTTCAGCCTGATCGATGTTATCAACGGTTTGGCTTTTTTCACTATGATCAACAAGAATCAACTTCTTTCCAGCTCCGTCTGTAAGTAATTCCGGAAGTTCAAATCCAAGCTTGTTTAGAACAAATTCCGTTTCAGGATTCGGATCTCCTTGTCTTGCAGGTATTGCTTCCTCATCAACATTCATCACATCTTTCATCTTTCCAGTTTCTCTCCACTTATTCCATAGATATGCAACAACAATTGCAGAACCAATGGAATCAGTGTCTGGATTTTTGTGTCCAACTACATAAATGCTCATGTTGTTAAATGGGAAGATTAATACATAACACTTTCGAAATTATCTGTGGTTAAATTACACATGATTAAAAAATTTCGTAAGCAATTTCTAATTATTTCAATTACTCCAGTCCAATATACTCGGCAATTTTTTTAAGGTCGACAAAGCTTTCAACAAGCTCCTTAACCCTATTAACTTTTACATCCCCTCTAACCCTAGACTTTCCAAAAATCTCATCTAATTTCTCCGTAGTCGTTAAAGTATCGTCTCTAACGAGTATTACCGGAATGTTCCTTTCCTTAGCTTTTTCCAAAACTACTTGTGGGGGTTTTAAATTTCCGGTTAGTATCAAACACTTTATGTTCATCGATTCCAATGCTACTAAATGCAAGTCAAGTCTGTCACCACCAGTTATTAAAGCAGCGTTGCGTGCATTTCTAAAGTATTTTATTGCCGATTGGGGGGACATGGCTCCAATGATTAGTTGCTCAATGATCATATCTTGTCCTTCAACTAAAAACTCCCCACTTAAAGATTTTCTTATCTCACTAACAAACAATCCAGCCAAGATTGAATCTTTCGGAATCATACCCACTAAGTCCATACCACTTTTTTGAAGCAAAGCACCTGCAACAGCCTCTATATATGTCCTTTTATATCCTGTTATTTGATTAAATAATGCTAAACCCAATTTCTCTTCAAATAGTTCCTTAGATGCAAGTAATCTATCTAATACAAAATCATTTGAATACTTAACAACCATCAAAACCTTGGTATCAAGAATTGTTGAAATTGTCAAATCACAAATTCCAATTGACCTTCCAACTTTGTAATCTACTGCTCCTTCAACTAAAACTACATCCTTATCTTCAGAAATTTTGTTGTAGGAATCAATTATTTTCTTTCTCAACTCTTCAGGTTCTGCCAAATGTACAAATTCAACATACGGCTTGTCAAGTAGAATTGGGCATACATAATCGATCTCATCACTTATTCCCAAAACTTCAGCTGTGTTATAGGCATCTTCATCTATTAACTTTCCATCTAAATAACTTGTTTTTACACCAAAAGGCTTAAAATAACCAACTTTGTATCCCATTTCCCTTAATATAAGCCCCAAGGCGATTATAAATGCACTCTTTCCAGAGTATTCTTCTATTGATGATATTTGCAAACTTTTCATTAACTTTGCATCTACTTCAATTTTAAAAGTTTTTTGTAAGATATGGAAAAGCTGATAAACGATTCAATTTTAGAGGACTCAATGGAAAATGTTGATGAGTCTGAAGCTATTAAAAAAACAATCAAAGCTGGAGAGGTTCTAAAAAAAGTTAAGGAAGAAGCAGTAAAATTGATTAAGCCAGGTGTAAAGATTTTAGAAGTTGCAGAATTCGTAGAAAGTAGAATAAAAGAGTTGGGGGCTGAGCCGGCTTTTCCATGTAATTTATCTATCAACAGTGACGCTGCTCATTTTACACCAAAAAAGAATGATAGCAGAGTTTTCAAAGATGGTGATTTAGTAAAGCTCGACATTGGCTCTCATATTGATGGTTACATTGCCGATACAGCAGTAACTGTTGATTTAGGAGACAATGAAAACCTAGTTGAAGCTGCAAAGGCAGCATTAAAGGCTGGAATCGAAGTTGTGCATGCTGGTGTTGATACAGCGGAAATCGGAAAGGCTATTGAGAATGCTATAAAAGAGTTTGGATATAAACCAGTTGTTAACTTGACTGGGCATGGTTTACTGCCATACTTGGCTCATGCTCCTCCAACAATTTACAACTTCAGTATAGAAAGAGGTGTAAAGCTAGAGGAGGGAACTATTATTGCTATTGAACCTTTTGCAACAAACGGGATCGGAAAGGTTGTTGAAAAAGCTGAGTGCGAAATTTATTCTGTTGTTTCAAAAAAGCCAGTTAGGATGAAAATGGCAAGACAGATTTTAAAGGAAGTTGAAAGGTATAAAACACTACCATTTGCAAAAAGATGGCTTACAAAAGCACCAGACGTTATAATTGGAAAACTTGTAAGGGATGGAATTTTGAGAGGTTATCCAGTATTAACGGAAGTTAGCAATGGGCTGGTTTCACAAGCTGAGCATACGATAATAGTTGAGGAGAACGGAGCCAGGATTGTAACATGAAAAAATTGATAGAGGATAAAGCAAAAAATTTTGGGGTGAAGATTGAAAGCATAATCGAAATTGATCCAAAAAAAGTAAAAATGGATGCCAGAGCAAGATGGAAATGCAAATTTGGATGTGAATATTATGGAAGAGCCTCATGCCCTCCAAACGTCCCAAATTTTGAGGAATGTGCTAAATTTATTAAAAGTTACAAGCGTTGCATAGTTATAATTTTTAAATTTGAAAACTACATGGAAGACAAAAGAAAAGCTCAAAGACTGTTGCTCGACATTGAAAAAACAATAATGCCAGAACACCCCTTCGCATTCGCAATTTTTCCAGGTGGTTGTGATGTTTGTGATGTTTGTGATGGAAAAAGCTGCAAGACTAAAGCCAGACCCTCCGTTTCGGCAATGTGCATAGACATCACGAGTTTCAACATAAACTGGAAAGACGGCTACTCCGTTGGCCTGATTTTAATTGAATAGCTAAAGCTTTATTTTCTTTTCATAAGGTGTAAGAATCTCACATCCATTCTTTTTAACAACAACCGTGTCTTCAACCCTTACACCACCCACCTTTTTGTAATACAATCCAGGCTCAATTGTTATTACCATTCCCGCTCTTAAAACATCTTCATTTTCGAATATTCTTGGTTCTTCATGCACTTCTAAGCCTATTCCGTGCCCAGTAGAGTGTATAAATCCCTCTTTAAACCCCTTTCTGATCGTATGATAGCCTCTACTTTCCAAAACATCGCAAACCAAGTTATGAATTTCTTTTGCTTTAACACCATCTTTAACTTTTGAAATCGCGGTTTCTTGAGCCTCAATCACAGCATTAAGCATCTCTTCAATTTTCTTATTTTCATTTAAAATAACGGTTCTTGTGAAGTCTGAAAAGTATCCATGACTCCTACTTTTTGGAAACACATCGAAGATAACATGATCCTCTACTTTTCCAAACCCTATTGAATGTGGATTTGCAGATTCTAAACCAGAAGCAACTATTGTGTCTTCCGCTAAATAGCCCATTTTGAATAGAAAAAGTTCAACTTCATTTCTAATTTCTTCACAATTTCTAAATTTTCTCAAGCATTTTAAAAAGTATTTGAAGGATTCGATGATCGCTGCACTAACGTCTTTTATTTTCTCAATCTCATCTTTCCTCTTAATCATTCTAAGTTTTGAGAATGGATTTTCAACTACTTCAACTTCAAAATAATTTTTAAGGTAGAACGCTAAGAAAGATGGAAAGTTTGGAGGAATTAAGATTTTCTTAGCCTTATGACTTTTGAGTAGACTGACATATGTAAAGGCTAAGGCTTTTCTTGCATCCTTCAAATTTTTAAGATTCTCATAATATCCTAAGTCTGAAAGAGAAGCTATTTCCTTAACTTTGCTCTCCTTTTCAGCTCTATCTTTTTCCATTTCTGGAACTACAAGCAGATCTGTTCCATCGACTCCTATTGCATAAAGCACAGGATCGGGTATTTTAAATGAAGTTGAGTAATAGAAGTTTGCATCTCTACTGCTTGCGTATTGCAAAAAGAATTCTGCATCGTATTTTTTAAGCAACTTGTATAGCATGCTAAGAATTAGCTTTCAGCATTATATTTTTTATCTTCCAGTCTTTCAATCATGTTTTTCCATTTATAGCTAAAAGGTGGGCCTAAAGCGAAGTAAATTAGGCTTGACTCCTCAATAGCTTTTTGATACTCTTCATCACCCAAATTCTTCAATTTTTCATAATCTGCCTGCATCTTAGATAATATTTCGTTGTATATCTCAATTCCATTCAGCTTAGAATTCTTTACTACCACCATTCTTGAAAGCACTTCTAAAAAAGAATTCACAGCATCACCAAAGCTTAGAATTTCTGAAAGAGAATGCTTAAAATCGTTGCCTTTGAGCAATTTTAATGCGGCATTAATGCCCATAAGGTGGTAAATCAATTCTGGAGTGTTAAATGCCGATTCTTTTAGACTATAAACTTTTCTCCTTCCATCTTTTTTGAATTCTATAATACTTGAATCCATCAAGTCCTTCAAATGCTTAGATAACGTTGGATCTGAGAGCTTTGTTTCATCCTTTAATGTTGTATAATCCATTGAATGTTTAAACAACGCTAAGAGTATCTTTTTCCTGTTTTTTGAATATTCTTTCTTTTGATACATCTTATCTTAGCTCAGTTTAGTTAATTTATAAAATTTTTTGAACAATAGCTTAGGGCAGCTAAGAAATTTCATCAAGAGTTTTTTGTTTAGGAATTTTATCCAAGTTAAGAAGTTTTGAAGCTATCTTACCAACTTTTTCAACGTATTCTCTCTTTGTATAAACTCCTAATCTCCAATTTTCCATTTCAGCCAACTTTAGGGCTTTTATTAATGGTGAAACTTCTTCAAGCTTGACCAACTCGCCGTCAACATCCACTAAGGCATTGAATTCCTTGACCTCTTCAATTGGCTGGACATCAACTATAACGTACTTTGCCTCTATTCCAACCTCTCCAGCAATTTCTTCTTCAATTCTCTCCTCATTAATTCTTGTAATCTCTTTCAAATCAACTCTATCCCTTCCAACGTAAATTGCTCTCTTAAATAGCTTTCTTGAATCAATTAATTCAATCATCTCCTTAGCACAGTTTGAGTTTCTCATCAAGCTTACAACATCAAAATCATCCATGTGTAAAAGGTTTTTAGCATCAAACCCCTCATTAATCAAAAATTCTAATGCCTTCTCATACATCTTTCTCGCTATTCTACAAACGTGGTGATAATATACCGTAGGATACATCATATATCTTGAAATTAATAAAGATTCTGCCGCTTTTAAACCTCCAGATTCTATTATCAGCCTTTTTCCATCAAAGTAAGTCTTGTCTATCAATCTTTCAACATCAAATACACCGTAGGCAACTCCTGTATAGTAAGAATCCCTAACTAAGTAGTCCATTCTGTCTGTATCGATCTCTCCACTTATTATCGGATTGAATCTAATGTGTTTTGAGATTTTGTTTAAACTAAATCCGTATTCTTTTAAAACATCTTTCAACTCACCATCAATTATCCTTTTTACATCTTCATGCTCATATCTCAAGTACTTTTTGACAATTCTCTCGCTGCTGTGAGAAAAGGGAGGATGCCCTATGTCATGGAGCAAAGCAGCAACAACTATTTCAAGATTATCCGTTAATTTTGAGGCTATGTGCATGACACCCAAAGAATGCTCGAATCTTGTGTGATTAGCTCCGGGATAAACTAAATTTGCGAATCCAAGCTGTTTAATCCTCCTCAACCTTTGAAATTGTGGAGTGTCGATTATTTTTAAAATCGTTTCCTCAAGTCTTATCTGACCGTGAATTGGATCTCTAATTGTTTTCATTAGAATTTGTTTCTTTGCATCAAAACTTAATTGTTTTTGTATCTTAAAAATAAGTAATTTAAAATAAAAAAAGATTTAATGAGGAGAGTGTAATGTTGAGCAATGGATGATCCATTAGAGATAACAAAAGAATTAATAAAAATAGACACGCGAAATCCTCCTGGAATTACTGAAGAAGCAGTAGAATACTTACAATCACTGTTTTCTTCTTACAAAACGAAAGTTTATAGGAAAGTCTCAAATAAGCCAAATTTAGTTGTTGAGATTTCTAAGGGTAAGCCCGTTTTAATGCTAACATCCCATCTTGACACGGTTCCCTGTGAAGACAAACTTTTAAATCCAATAATTGTGAATGGCAAACTTTACGGAAGAGGGGCTTGCGATGCTAAAGGATGCGTTGCAGCAATTTGCTCTGCTGCGTTAAAAGCAAATCCGTCAATAGGCTTAAAGCTTGCATTTACTGCTGACGAGGAGGTTGGAGGAGCTAATGGTTTAGGCTACGTATTTCCGATCGAAAGAGCAGACTATGTTATAATTGGTGAGCCAAAAAGCATAGATAGCATTGGTGTGATGCAAGCAACAGTCTTATCGCTGGATATAATTATCAAAGGCGAATCTGGACATACGGCAAATCACGATATTAAGAAAGGAGCTATTTACAAAGCATCTAAGTTTATAATGGAGATGGTAGAAGAATTTTCAAAGCTGAGAGGAGAGTACAATAAATTTGAGGAATTTTTCAAAAGCATTGGTATGGAATTTGAATTCAAAGGGCATGCAGTCTTTAACCCTGCAATAATTAAAGGAGGTATCAAAAGAAACGTTATTGCAAATAAGTGCGAGATTAAGGCAGACATAAGGATTTCTCCGTGGATCGATGTAAAGATTGTCAGAGAAATGCTGAATTATTCTGATTTAGATGTAAAGGTTAATGGGATATTAAAGCCATATGGAATGCTTGTGGATGATGTTGAAATAGAAAAAGATCTTAGACTTTTAAACCTTTTAAAATCCGTTGTTGCTAAAAAATTTAAACCAAAAGCTTTCTGCTCCTTAGGTGTTGGAGATTCGAGGTATGTCAGAAAATATGGAACTCCTGCGTTTTACTATGGGCCTGGGGGAGATTCAACGTTGCACTCAGAAAACGAGTATGTTAAAATCGACGAATTGTATGGGGTAGCTGAGAATTACAAGGAGATTATTGAAAAAGCTGACAAGTTTTTAGTATAATTTCAACTTCATCGTGTAAAAACTCTCATCTTCAGAATTCATCGGAATTGTTCTTGCAATCTTAAAGCCAAGTTTTTCGTAAAGCTTAATTGCATTTTTATTCATCATATCAACATCGATTTCAACTTCTTTGACGTTCATATTTTTCAACATTTCTAGAGTCGTCTTTAGTAATTTTGTTGCAATACCCTTACTTCTATACCTTGGATGAATCGCAAGCTTCATTATTAAAGCTCTATTTTCTTTGCAGCAAACAGCGACTAAGTAGCCCAACACTCTCCTTGAACTATCATCTTCGTAGACGATTAATAAATCATTTAGAGCGGCATTAAAGTAGTTGTAGTTCCACGGATTTGGAAATGAAAGTTTTTCTATCTCAACAATTTCATCCAAATCTTCTTTTTTTGCCAACCTAATTACCATAGAGGAATTTGATATTGAAGTATTTATGATTTTTGTTTAAGTATATAAAATAATTTTTAGTTATATCTTAAAAAATTCAAACAATTTTGGATTAGAGAATAAAGAATCTTTTAAATCCACTATATTTCTTTCATTAAGGCTTTTTATCGTATTTATACATCTTTCACATATTAAAGCTCCCATGTATTCCTTATAACCCCTTTTAATATTGTAAATATCGTAAATTTTCGTTGTTTTCAATGGATAACCGCAACAAAAGCATAAACTTTTCATTGGGCTTTCCTCAATCAATCCTACTTTTTCAGGTATACTTAATGCTGCAATCAAAAAGGCCTCATTGGGACTTTTAAAATTTTCATAATATCTTACTCTGTCAAAGAATAGCTTTTTACAAGCCTTAGCTACATTTTTTAACAACGATTTGTCCATTTCTCCTTCTTGCAGTCCATAACACCAATCGTAAGCTTGAGGCTCTATTGCAACAACTAACTCAATAGAGTGAAAATCAAAATATATGGGAACGAACGGTTGCGCTTTACATGAAGCCGGCTTATATTTATGAATTTCACATTTGTTATTATCCAAAAATATACATGCATTATTTCTCTTTTTTAGCTTATAAATGCCTGGAGCAATTTTGTATGCAAAATCTGAATAACCCAAGCTCAACAAAGTTTTGTATTCTTCTTCATTCATATCTGCTGGAGTTTTACAGCATTCAAAGCATTCCCATTCTGGCAAGCAATTAAAAGCGACTCCATCATGGTAAATCACTTTTACATTTTTGAAATTAAAATACCGTAAATTTTTGCTCATCAAAACTTCTCTTTTAATCATACTTTCAAATTGGATTGTAAAATATTTTTGTTTTCCGATATGCTTAAAAAATTTGAGTATGGCGAATGCTTGATGGAAATTGAAAAGATTGGAAAAACCCTTGAAATAGCAAAGGAAAGGCAATACGTGCTGTCAATAAATGGAGATTCATACTGTGTAATGTGTACACCTACAGATTTGGAAAGCCTAGTCTTAGGATTTATCATTACCGAAGGCTTTGCAGATAGTATTGAGAAAGTTAAAAGGCTTAAGTTAAATTCCAATGAATTGATTGTTGAGGTTGACTGTGAAAGCTCAAATGCTTGTGATTTAAGAGTTCATTCAAGAATAAAATATTCAATAGAAGAATTGAGGCAATCATTGGGCTATTTGGACATTGAAGAATACAGAAAAACAAGAGGCTATCACGTTGCATGTATTGTAAACAAAAATGGACTGATTAAGAGAGCATACGATGTTAGTAGACACAATGCCGTCAATAAGGTCATTGGGATGTGTTTAAAGGAAAAAATTGATTTTAGCGAAGTTTTTTTGCTAATTTCGGGCAGAATTTCAAGTAGTATGGCTTTGAAGTGTGTTAGAGCTAAAATTCCATTGATTGTTTCTAAAGCAGCAATCTTTGATTCTGCAATTGAAGTTTGCAAAAAAACCGGCTTGTCAGCAGTTTCTTTTGCTACAAACATTGTCGTTAAGGGAGATGCGATAAACTAAAAAATCCAAAAAGTATTAAATCTAAATGCAAATTAAGCGCATGGATTGGTTTGAAAGGGAAAGAAATTCGTTAATTCAGTTTTATAGAAGACAGAAAGTTGTTTTTGTAAAAGGAAAGGGTTGCTGGTTGTACGATGAGAATGGCAAAAAATATCTGGATTTAGTAGCTGGAATTGCCGTAGTTGCGATTGGGCATTCTAACAGCAAGTTTGTAGAAAAGATTTGTAAACAGCTAAAAAATTTAGTTCA
This sequence comes from Archaeoglobaceae archaeon, assembly GCA_021163065.1. Lineage (GTDB taxonomy): Archaea > Halobacteriota > Archaeoglobi > Archaeoglobales > Archaeoglobaceae > B5-G16. Next base: position 18,044 of record JAGGXN010000075.1, read on the forward strand.
CGTCTCAAATTTATACTATACAATTCCGCAAATACTACTTGCCGAGAAATTGAAAGAAATAACGAAGATGGACAAATTCTTCTTCTGTAACAGTGGAACAGAATCTGTTGAAGCTGCGTTGAAAATTTCAAGAAAAGTTACGGGAAAAAAGAAGTTTGTTGCTTTTGAAAATTCATTCCATGGAAGAACGATGGGAGCTTTGTCAGTAACTTATAAGGAAAAGTTTAGAAAGCCGTTTGAACCTTTGTTAAAGCCAGTTGAATTCGTAAGGTTTAACGATGTTGAAGATTTGAGAAAGAAAGTTGATGACGATACTGCTGCAATAATAATTGAGCCCATACAAGGAGAAGCTGGCGTGCATCCAGTAAGTAGAGAGATTATGGAGGAGATCTTCAACCTTAAAGAGAAACATGATTTTTTGGTTGTTTTTGATGAAGTGCAAACAGGCTTTGGAAGAACTGGCAAGTGGTTTGGAAAGGATCATTTTGGTTTTCAGCCTGACATAATGACAATGGCAAAAGCAATGGGAAATGGTTTTCCAATTGGATGCGTAGGCGTTAATGAATCCGTAGCAGAAAAGTTGGAAGTTGGCGAGCACGCTTCAACTTTTGGAGGGAATCCGTTGGCTTGTACAGCATCTTTGGCAACAATAGAAGTTATTGAGGAGCAAAATTTGGTTGAAAATTCAGCAAAGATTGGAGAATACTTTAGGAGGAAGCTTGAAGAAATTGATTTTGTTAAAGAAGTTAGGGGAAAGGGGCTGATGATAGGAATGGAATTGGATGTCGATGCTGAAGAAGTTGTTAAAAAAGCTTTAGAAAGTGGACTAGTTATCAACAACACTGATGAAAAAACGTTGAGGCTTGTGCCGCCATTGATTTTAAGTAAGGATGAAGTTGATTTTGCAATAGAAATTTTGGCGTCTATGAGTTAAGCTACCAAACACCATATATTTCTTTGCCGCATTTAAAGCATCTACCATTCTCAATTTTATTGTATATAACTCTCCATCCATCTCTTTTAATCAACAACTCTCCACAATTCGGGCAGTAAGTATTCTCCAATTTGTTTCTAACATTTCCAATGTAAACATACTCAACTCCTTCCCTTTTCGCCAATTTGGCGGCTTTCTCCAAAATCTCAATTTTCGTTGGCGGTTTTTCAAAAATGAATGCTGGAAAGTATCTATTGAAATGTAACGGAATGTTTTTATTTGCATACTTTAAATGGTTGTCAATAACTTCTTTTATTATATCTATGCTGTCATTTACATCTGTAACGATCAGATTTACAACTTCAACGTGCAAGTTTAGATCAATAGCTTTACTAACGACCCTCCATACAAATTTAGCCTTTCCACCACAATACTTTTCGTAAACCTCATCGTTTCCTTTAACATCGATGTTTATCGCATCCAATCCAGCTAAACTTAGCATTTCCAGTGCTTTCAAGCTCATAAAACCGTTTGAGACCATAGTATTTAGCAATCCAAATTCTTTAGCAATTTTAAATGAATCTAAAAGGTATTCAAATAGTAGAGTTGGCTCGTTAAAGCTTGCACACAAGCTCAAATCCCTATTTTTCAAAGCTATTTCAACAAGTTCTTTTGGAAAAATTTTGTATCCTTCCTTAAACGTCTTTGATAGATGCCAATTCTGGCACCATGGGCAGTTAAGATTGCAAGAATAGCTAGAAAAAGTTAAACTATGTGATGATGGCTTAAAGTGGTAAAATGGCTTAATTTCTATTGGTCTGCTTTCAACAGCGCTAATGTTTGCGTAAGTTAAAGTGTAAAGTTTCCCATTCAAATTTATTCTTGCATTGCAAAATCCACGTTCATTTTCCTCAATCCTACATTTGTGCCAGCAAAGCTTGCATACAACCTTGCCGTTCAGCTTTGAATAGAGTTTTGCTTCAAACATTACATGATCACGCCTAATTTTATTAAGTCGTTGCAATTCAAAATTCTTACACCTTTATTTTTCAGATTTTTCACAATCTCCTTAGCTTTCCTTATTTCTTTAATCATTCTTTCCCTTTCATTTGGTAAAATTCCTTCAACACCCTTAAAAATGATTCTATTAAACCAATCTGCCCCATCTAAGACCAAATAATTTGAAATGTGATCGCATGTAAAGTATGTTTTAACTTCTATGCTTTTGACAAGCCTTTCAAGTTCTTCAAGCTGCTGAATCGGAGTTAATGGTGTTAAAACTCCCTCTTCAACCATATCAACAATTTCATTGTTATAACCAATCGTCAAAGTTCTTACCCTTACAAAGTCTGGAGCAACTTCATTAATAACTTTTGAAGTATTAATCACATGTTGCTTTGACCTTTCTATACCACCAAGTCCGACTATAACGTAAAAAGACAGCTCAAAGAACTTCTTAGTCTTTAACCCAGCTTTTATCATGTCCTCGCTCGTAGCACCCTTTTTCATTAGCTTTAAGATTTCGTCATCTCCACTCTCGAGACCTATGTGCAATCTCGTTAATCCAGATTCTTTCAACCTTTTAAGTCTCTCTTCTTTCATCTTTGCTATTGTTTTTGCTCTTGCATAAGCAGTAACTCTTGAAACGTGTGGATAATTTTGCTTTAAAAATCTTATAATTTCGTCTAAATGTTTATGAACTAAGGGATCAGCATCACCTATGAATGCTGAAGTTGTGTAACCAAAGATTTCTCTCATTCGAAGAATATCTTTCTTTATTTCATTAACATTCCTAATTTCAAATTTTGTACCTCCATATCTCCAGCAAAATACACACTTCTTCCAAGCACATCCTCTTGTAACTCTCAATAGATAGCTTCCAGCCTCGCTTGGAGGTCTAATTTCCGGAAAGTCGTATTGCATAAACAAAGTTCTTGCTTAGTGTAAAAATCATTTAGGATTGCATATATGCAATCCTATTTCTGATGTTCTTTGTATTTCTTCAATGCTTCTTCTGCCTCTTTTTTCAATCCAAGCTTTTCATAAGCTTCGCTAACGTGTTTCCACCATGCAGGATCATCCTTAGCTTGAGTTAGACAATATTCCAAATATCTCTTATAAGCTTCCTTAGCTCTCTCTTTTTCATTCAATTCTTCGTACATCTTTGCAACATCCTCCCAGAACACACCTTCTTCCTCTGCCTCCTTTAAATAATATTCTAACGCCTTTTGCAAAGCTTCCTTAAACTTCCTTTCATCTATACCTTTCCATAAATTTGCAACATCCTCCCAGAACCAAGGCTCTTCTTCAGCATACTTTTCAAGGCATTCTGCAGCCTTCTTTATATCTCCAACTTTCTTCCAAAGCTCGTAAGCTTCTTTCCAGTAATAGTTATCTTTCTTTTGTTTTGCAAGCTCTTCGTAAATCTTTGCAGCTTCAACAAAATTTTTAGCTTTTTCATAGCACCACGCAGCAGATTCAAGCATTTTAGCCTTAATATAACACTCTGCCGCCTTATTGTAATTTTTCTGCTTCTCATATTTCCTTGCAGCAGCTCTATAATCTCTCGCTTTTTCTAAGCTCTCTGCGCTTCTTATCCTTTCAACTATACTCAAATCTGGCTCAGAAATCCACCAAAATCCAAAAGCAATAGACAAAACGAATATTATTAAAATATAGGCTACATGAGCTGGACTTTCCCAAACGTAGCACTGATAGGTAGCGTAACATGAAACAAGTAATGCTACCAAAGATAATAAAGAATATTTTGATTTAGCATACAGCAACAATGCAAAGAGTATACCAAAAATTAATGACAAGACTAAGAATCCCAAGCCTAAGATTAGCCTCACGAGAAAAAGTATTCCAAAGTAATGGGCTATTGCTGCAAAAATTGCTAATAAGATAGCTATTGATGCTATTAAATATGCGTACAATTTATCCATGGATTTAGATATACTCCATTCTTTTAAGTTTTTCTATTATTTCTACAAGCTTTTCTATTAGCTCAACAACCTCTTTCATGTTTTTCAAGTCTTCAACGCTTTCAAGTCTTAAAGCTAAATTTATCAATGCATTTCTTAAAATGTCCTCAATATTTTGTTTTTGCTCAAAATCTCTTCGATTGGGTAAAGCTTTACTAAAGATTTTACTTTCATCTTTGCATTCTTCCCTATTACTTTTCTTGTTGTTAACATCTTTCTCAAAGACAACATCTCTCTTGCATGACGGACAAAAAATTCTATCTTTGTATTTAAACAGGGGGACTTTGCATTCTGGGCAATAATAAGAGAGCATCTTCGCACCTTTATACAGCAACTCAACAGCTTCCGAAATTTTTTTATCTTCCACGTTTTCAATTCATTAATGTTGTATTAAAATTTTTAGGTGATGCGCATGGCAGGAAAAGTGCCAGATAGTGTGTTGGAGGCATTAGATAGAATAATCCAAGACGATACGGTGCCCAGGAATGTTAGAAGAGCAGCAAGTGAAATTAAAGAAAATTTACTCCATGGCGAGGATAGCTTAGCCATGAGAGCTGCAACCGCAATTTCCACCCTAGAAGAAATTGCTTCAGATCCAAATTTGCCAATGCACGTAAGAACACTGATATGGAATGTTTCAAGTCAACTTGAAAGGATATCAGTAGAGGATTAGTTGATAAAAAAAGAGTTGTTGAGGAAATTAATTCATTTCCTTGGTTTAGGTTACATTCCTCTTTATTTAAAATTTGGAAAAGAGGTTACACTTTTTGTTGTGGTGATATCAACATTATTGGCCATTATTATAGAATTATTAAGGCACAGGGTTGGAATAATTCCAAGAATTTTGCTTAGAGATTATGAAATTAGAGGCTTTGGAGCCTATGTGTATTTTGGTATATCCGCAACAATTGTAACCGCACTTTTACCAATGGAAAGTTGTATCGTTGCAATCGTAGTTGCTTCTTTGGGTGATGGTATATCGGGCATTGTAAAGCAGATAAATAAAGCTTATTCGTCAATTTCAATGTTTATTTTCTCATTTTCCTTTTTAATTTTTTTGAGCTTTTACATTAACCTAAGGCTATTTCCAGCATTCTTTGCCTGCATCTTAGCTACATTGACTGAGAGAATCCAAAAAGTAGGGAAGTGCTATATAAACGATAACCTAAGTGTTCCAATTGTTTCAGCCTTAACACATTATTTAGCAAGCTTAATTTAAATCTTAATTTTGAGTAGCGGGAACTGTTGAGGTGTAAAAATTGATTGCTTTTACGTAGTACTAACTCACAGGAACAAACAACAATCTTGAAAAAGCGGAAAAGTTATTAATAAGATAAACTATAAAATATTTAGATTTAATCCAACAGCTTCTCTTTTTGTTTATTTGTAACCTCTCAAAATTCCTTGCCATCTATAAGAACGCTTAAAAATTAAAATAACAATTGTCAGTTAAACTTTAAATACTTTCTTACCTAATCAAAGCATGGCCTATCAATTTCTCAAATTGCAGGTCTTACGGGATTGAACAGGATGACTGTTTCAAGACACTTGGAAATTCTAAAAGCGAAGGGATTTGTGGATTACAGGCCCATAGGTCCCGCAAAACTTTGGTATCTGTCTGAAAATTATTTAGAAGCAAAGTATATAATTCACAAAACTGAGAAACCTTACATACTGAGTATGCTAAAAAGTGAAAAATCTGAACCGATAAGAAAGAAACTGGGCGATTTTATTTCTTTACACCTTTTCAGACTTGAAAGAATGGCGTTAATTCTAATGAGTGGTGCTGATAGTATAATGTTCAGAATTGGTCAGGAAATAGCCAGAGAAGTGTCCCCTGAGATTGTAGAAAGTGGTAGCAATGAGGACGTATTTGATGGATTGGCTAAGATTTTTGAGAAACTTAAAATTGGCATTCTTGAGCTTGAAGGATGTAAAGAGGATGAAATCAAAATAAGGATATACGAATGTGTGAGTTGCTCAGGCATGCCAAACATCGGCAAGACTGTATGTTATTTTGAAGGTGGATTGATGGCAGGAACTTATGAAATTATTACAAAAAGACCAGCATTTGCAATAGAAACGAAGTGCTGGGGGACTGGCTATGAATACTGTGAGTTTGATATTCAATTAGATAAAAAATTGTAGATTATTAATTAAATTAGAAAAATAATTTAGAAAATCTTATTAATTCACAAATTATTCTATTTTGTTCTTATGATAATCAAAAGTGAACAGCAAAACTTAAATTCATGAATGATAATGTTAAACTGGGTGCTTAAGATGTACCAGTTTGTTCTATATCCAGACATTGATTCATGCCTTGGATGCAAAACGTGCGAGATTGCTTGTGCTATTGAACATTCAAAGGGAAAAGATCTGGTTTCCGCTGTTTTACAAAGAGTAAAACCACATATAGATGTCGTTTACGTAGGAATTCCAGTTCCAATGAATTGCAGGCATTGTGAAAATGCTCCATGCTTGGAAGTTTGTCCAACTGGAGCTATTGATAGGGCAAGCAAGGATGGCCCAGTAATTATTGACACATCAAAATGTATAGGATGTAGAAGTTGTGTTGTAGTTTGTCCCTATGGAGCTATAAGATTTGAAAAAGTGGCTTACAAGTGTGATCAATGCAACGAGAGACTTGCAAATGGGTTGACACCAGCTTGTGTTGAAGCTTGTCCAGTTAATGCTTTGAAGTTTGAGAGGGTTGAGGAGATAGCCAAAAGAGAGAAAGTTGAGGCAGCAAGAAGATTTGTTTATGCTAGAGAGGTGGAGAAAGAAGTTAAGGAGATCAAGGAGACAAAGAGAACAACAGCCGCTTTTAGAGATTTGATTTGGATTGTGAGGTGATTTTATGGAAAATAAAAGTTTTGATCCTGCAGCTTTGGAGATGCTCGAGATAGTAAAGAAGGAGGGTTATGAGACCGCTTGGGAAAGACTGGAAAAACAACAGCCCCAATGTGGTTTTGGATTGCTTGGTGTTTGTTGCAGGAATTGCATGATGGGGCCTTGTAGAATAAATCCATTCGGTGATGACCCGCAAAGGGGTGTTTGTGGTGCGACTGCTGATGTGATCGTTGCGAGAAACGTTGACAGGATGATTGCTGGTGGAGCTTCAGCACACTCCGATCACGGAAGAAGACCTGCAATACTTTTGAAGGAGGTTGCTGAAGGGAAAAATAGAGATTATCAGATAAAGGATGTCGATAAACTTAAGGCAGTGGCTCAAAAACTTGGAATTGACGTGAATGCGGAGATTAATGAGATAGCATTGAAAGTTGCTGAGATTGCTTTAAACGATTTTGGTAAGCAGGATGAGGAGCCAATAAAGTTCTTGATGGCTTATGCCCCTAAAAAAAGAATTGAATTGTGGAAAAAGGTTGAAGAAGCGTTATCAACCAACGCAAAAATAAAGATACTGCCAAGGAATATAGATAGGGAAATTGTGGACATAATGCACAGAACACACATTGGTGTTGATAACGAGGCTTTGTCATTGTTGGCTCAAGGCATTAGAGCTGCCTTGGCAGATGGATGGGGAGGTTCATTGATTGCAACGGAATTTCAGGACATACTCTTCGGGACACCGATGGTTAAGGAAGTTGAGGCTAATCTTGGCGTCATTGACCCAGACTATGTGAACATAATTGTGCATGGACACGAGCCAGTTTTGTCTGAGAAGATTGTTGAGGTAGCTGAGAGTGAGGAGATGCAAAATAAGGCAAGACAGGCTGGTGCCAAGGGAATAAACCTCATAGGTATGTGTTGCACGGGCAACGAAATTTTAATGAGGCAAGGAGTGCCGATAGCAGGAAACGTTCTTCATTCAGAACTTTCTATCGTTACAGGAGCAATAGATGCGATGGTTGTTGATGTGCAATGCATCTTCCCGGCTTTGCCAGAGTTGGCTGACTGCTTCCATACTGTCTTTATCTCAACCAGTGAACAGGCTAAGTTTGAGAAGGGCATACACATTCAGTTTGAAGAAGATAAAGCTATTGAGACCGCAAAGAAGATAATCGAGAAAGCTATCGAAGCTTACAGCAGGAGAGACAAATCTAAGATTTACGTTCCTAAGCAAAAGAGCAAGGCTATTGTTGGTTTCAGTGTTGAACAGATACTAAAGGCTTTGGGTGGAAGTGTTAAGCCGATTGTGGATGTGATAGTTGAAGGTAAAATTAAGGGGGTTGCTGGAATCGTTGGTTGCAACAATCCAAAAGTTAAGCAAGATTACTTCCACGTAACTTTAACCAAGGAGTTGATTTCAAGGGATATTCTCGTTATAGGCACAGGATGCTGGGCAATAGCTGCTGCAAAAGCTGGATTGATGACAATGGATGCCGTAAAAATGGCAGGAGATGGATTAAAGAGTGTGTGTCAGGCTTTAAACATCCCTCCCGTCTTACACATGGGTTCGTGTGTTGATTGCTCGAGGATGCTCGTTTTGGCTGGGGCTATTGCAGATTACCTAAATGCAGACATCTCTGATCTGCCATTGGTTGGGTCTGCTCCGGAATGGTATACGGAGAAGGCGGTTTCTATAGGAACGTACTTCATAGCTTCAGGCATTCCAGTACATTTATGGCCTTTGCCACCTGTATTGGGGAGTGAGAAAGTCACTAAGATTTTAACTGAAGACGTGAAAGAGTTGCTTGGTGGCTATTTCTTTATAGAGGGTGATCCAATAAAAACGGTTGAAAAAATGGAAGAAATAATAATGGAAAAGAGGAAAAAACTTGGAATATAAATTTATTTTTCATTTTTTGTATCAGATTGAATTAAAAGGTGATTGAATGAAATTCCTAATAAACTCATTGCTTGAAATTCAAAGTAAACATGGCTATCTGCCAAAAAATGAAATGGAAAGGATTTCCATGGAGTTCAATGTTCCGATAAGCAGGATTTATAGCATAGCAACCTTTTATAATGCCTTCTCATTAAAACCCGTTGGAAGGCATGTTATTCATGTGTGTAAAGGAACTGCCTGCGTTATGGGAGGTTCAGAAGTTTTTGAAGACACTTTGAAACAAATGGGGGTCTTAGATGATGAAGATTTCACATACCAGCCAATAAGGTGCTTTGGTGCTTGTAGTTTGGCCCCAGTTGTTGTTATTGACGGCAAAGTGTATGGAAAGATGACTGTGAGCCGTTTAAAGAAGATTGTGTCTAAGCTGTTTGAGGATGAGAGCAAAGATAGTGATAACGATAAGACATCAAAGGGGGATGAAGATGCTCGAGAAGCTTAAAGAAAAAGGGATTGATGAGTTATATGGTGATAGAATTGCTGTTGGAACCTCAACCTGCGGTATAGCTGCTGGAGCTTTGGAAGTTTTGGAGGTTTTAGCTTTAGACGATACGAAAAACGTTGTTGAGGTTGGATGTCTTGGTTTTTGTTCTGCAGAACCTTTAGTTTACGTGCAAGAAAACGGAAAAGCGGCTTTGGTTTACAGAAATGTGAAAAAAATTGAGGAAGCTAAAGTTCTAGGATGGTTCTATCCTTGGGAGTTCTCTCCACTAAAACTTGAACACCCTGAATTAGAAGGTTATAAAGAATATCCAAGGTTAGTAGAGCATCCATTTTACAAAAAGCAAGTGAAGATCGTTCTGAGAAATTGCGGAATTATCGAGCCATTGAACATTAGCCAATATGTTGCAATGGGCGGCTATTATGCTTTGCAAAGAGTTCTTGAGAAAGAGCCTGAAGATGTTATCGAAGAGGTGAAAAAATCGGGGTTACGGGGCAGAGGTGGGGCGGGATTTCCCACAGGTTTGAAATGGGAGATAGCAAAAAAGAATGAGGGTAAGAAATACGTAATATGCAATGCTGATGAAGGTGATCCTGGAGCTTACATGGACAGAAGTGTGCTAGAAGGCGACCCATTCAGCGTTATTGAAGGTATGACAATCGGAGCATATGCAATAGGTGCTGAGTTGGGATTTGTTTATGTAAGAAACGAGTATCCTTTGGCTGTTGAGAGGATTGAAAAGGCAATTGAAATTGCAAAAAAATATGGCTTTCTCGGCAAGAACATCATGAATACAGATTTCTCATTCGACATACACGTTGTTAGAGGAGCTGGAGCATTTGTTTGCGGTGAGGAAACAGCTTTAATAGCATCCATAGAAGGTTACATCGGCGAACCAAGAATTAGACCGCCGTATCCTGCTGAAAAAGGGTTGTGGGGGAAACCAACGGTAATAAACAACGTTGAAACTTGGGCAAACATATCGCCAATTATACTAAATGGCTGGAAGTTTTTTGCATCGTTAGGCACAGAAAAGAGTAAGGGGACGAAAGTATTCTCATTGGTTGGCAAAGTCAAAAACTCAGGACTTATAGAAGTCCCTATGGGAATAAGCCTTAGAGAGGTTGTTGAAGAGATAGGCATGGCTGAAAACGTAAAAGCCGTACAAACTGGTGGTCCCACGGGAGGTTGTGTGCCCAAAAATCTGATGGACGTTGCTGTTGATTACGAAGAATTGACAAAACTTGGCTCAATCATGGGTTCAGGTGGAATGGTTGTGTTAGACAATACCACGTGCATGGTAGATGTTGCGAAGTACTTCCTCGAATTTTCAAAGATTGAGTCTTGTGGAAAATGTGTGCCTTGTAGATTGGGCTTAGCAGAGATGGTAGATATAATAGAGAGAATAACAAAAGGTGAGGGGAGCTTGAATGACCTTGAAGAGCTTGAAAGACTTGCAGATGTTGTGGCAAATACATCACTTTGCGGACTAGGAAAGACCGCACCAAATCCATTGTTGACTACATTGAGGTATTTCAGAGAAGAATATGAAGAACACATAAGGGGGAGATGTCCAGCAGGAGTTTGCAGGGCTCTTGTGAAATACAGGATTGTTGAAGACAAATGCACAGGTTGTGGATTGTGTAAGCTGAATTGCCCGGCAGAAGCGATTGAAGAAGTCGATGAAGTTTACAAAATAGATGATAAAAAATGCATCAAATGCGGTTCGTGCTTTAACGTTTGCAAGTTTGAAGCAGTTGAAAGATTGTAATTGTAGGTGGTGGTAATGGCAATAAAAATTGAAGTTGATGGAAAAAACTACGAAGTTGAAGAGGGCAAACTACTTGACGCTCTAATTGACTTGGGTTTCGACATTCCACACCTCTGCTATCACAAGGCCATTGGAAGTTATGGTGCCTGCAGACTTTGTTTAGTGGAAATTAAAGAGAATGGGGATGATTGGAAAATAGTAACATCATGCTCCACAGAAGTAAAAGAAGGAATGAAGGTGAGGACAAAATCGCAAAGAATCCGGGAGTTGAGAAGAGGAATTGTTGAATTGCTTGCAAACCACACGTCATCAGATATTGTAAAAGAACTTGCATCATTATATAAAATAGAGGTTAAAGGAGATAAAAAATGTGTGCTTTGTGGTTTATGCGTCAATGTCTGCAGTCTTATCGGCATTTCAGCAATCTCATTTGAAAACAGAGGTATTGAAAGGAGAGTAAACGCCCCATTTGGAATTCCAACAGAATTCTGCGTTGGTTGTTTAGCATGTACAAATCTCTGTCCAACTGGGGCAATTAGGTTTGAGAATGGTAAGTTGATAGTTGGAGACAGGATTTTAGCGGAACACAAGCTTTTAAGATGTGAGAGATGTGGAAAGGAAGTTTTAACTAAAAAACATCATGAAAAACTTGGTATTAAGGAGATCCTTTGTGAAAACTGCAAGAAGCTTGTACAGGCCAAGAAATACTTTGGTAGCAGATGAAATTAAATTTTTTATTAAACTGATTTTCATTAAATTGCTAGAAAATTGACGCTAACCAAGGAAAAAATTAAAAAATTATTTTAGCTTTGAGATTACTTCCTTTCCAATCAACTTAATTGACTTCTTTTTATCTGGGCCAATTGGGCTTCCAGCAACAACTTGAGTAACTCCGGCCTTTGATAGCTCATTAATTCTCTCAATCACATCATCTGGCGTGCCGCTGATTGAGAAGATGTCAATCATCTCATCCGTCACAGCCTTAGCAACTCCAGGCCAGTCACCTTTTGTGAATGCAGCATTCAAAGCATCCCTAACTTTGTTTACTGCCTCATCTGACAAACCATGTCTCTGCAACACAACATCTGGGCTTCCAGCAACAATGAAAGCGACAACGATCCTTGCAGCATTTCTTGCATTGTCTCTATTTTTATCAACACTCATCGATGCATAAGCTACCGTATCAAAAGCATCTCTACTCTTGCCAGCCTTGCTCAATCCAGCGTCGATGTTACCTTTAGCCTCCTCAAAGTCTTTTGGATGAGAGGCATTGATCAAAACACCATCTCCAATTTCAGCAGCCAATTGAAGCATTTTTGGTCCCTGCGCTCCAATGTAGATTGGAATGCTACCAGTCTTAAAGCCCAATCTTGCCCCATTAAACTTGAAAACTTTTCCATCATAAGTTACACTCTTTCCAGCATGTAACTGCCTTATAATCTCAACAGCCTCTCTCATCCTTGCCAATGGTTTTTCCCAAGCAATGCCTATTCTGTCAAAGGTTACCTTGTCTCCAGCACCAATACCCAATACAGCTCTACCACCGCTAATCTCATTGATCGTTCCAATAGCAGATGCGGTCAAAGCGGGATTTATGTGGTACGGATTCGTTACACCTGGGCCAAGCTTAATTGTTCTCGTTCTCAACGCCAACAATGTTAGCATAGAATAGACATTTCTGTTGTTGTAGTGGTCAGTTATCCAAACGTGGTCAAAAGCATTGTCTTCAGCCAGTTGCACATAGTACTCAAGCTCGTAGTATTTCATGTCAGGAACAAACTCGATACCAAACTTCATTTTTCCACCCGTTATCAATTATGATATTTACACAAATAATACTTTCGATTTTTTAAAATCAATAAAACAAGTCCTTTATGTCCCACAACAATCTTGGATTTGCTTTAATTAAAGCAATTACTATGCTTCTAACGCTCATTTCACCCAAATTTTTTCCTGCTAAGCTTCTTGCCAATTTGTTTAGTGTTTTATCATCCATTTTGAGTATTTTTTCCTGTAATATTTTATTCCTCCTCAATTTTTGCCCAAAATCGTTTTTCCACAACATATCGTATCTTCTTAAAAACTCTGCTGAATAGTTTTTACTTTCTATTGCTTGAGCAGCAACAATTCCCGCATACTTTCCAGCCTTCATCGCATTTATGATTCCCCCACCAGTTATTGGATCTGCATGATGGGCTGCATCGCCTGCTAACATAACATTATCAGCTACTGCTGTTTTTATCTCACCTTTCACAGGAACGCCGCCTGCAACAATTTCAACAATTTTTCCATCTTCAAATTTTTGTTTTATAAAATTATCTAAATATTCTTTAGGTTTTCTTTTCGCTTTAGCTGGCATAACACCGATTCCAACGTTTGCAGCGTTTTCCCCTTTAGGAAATAGCCAAATATAACCACCTGGGGCAATTTCATTTCCAATCCAAAAGTAAGTATAATTGGGATCAAAATCGATGTTGTTCATGAGGTATTGTACGCAACTTTCAATCTCACTCAATTTTAGTGTCGTATCTATTCCGGCAAGTTTTCCTATTCTACTCTCTACTCCATCTGCTCCGATAACTATTTTCGATTCTACCTCCCATTCCTCACCCATTTTTCTAAGCTTAACTTTAACAATATCATCTTTTCTTATTAAATCTACAGCAGAGGTTTTTACAATAACATCTGCCCCAGCCTTAGCAGCAAGTCTTGCTAAATACCTATCAAAGATTTTTCTTTCCAAAATGTATCCGACTTCATTTCCAGCTTGTTCTTCAGATAAAATAACTTCTGAACCATCTGGAGAGTAAATTTTAGCTCCTATAACTTCAGCAGCAATCCACTTTTTGTCAATTTCAACAAATTCTGCTAATTCAGCCTTACTTACACCTTCGGCGCATCTTACTGGAACGCCAATTTCTTGTCTTTTCTCAACCATCAGGACATCTAATCCATTTTCAGCAGCAGTTTTTGCTGCCATGCTACCTGCTGGTCCAGCACCAACAACAACAACGTCGTACATAGCTATTCCTCCACTACAGCCAAAGCCCCCATCGGGCAGGTTTTAACACAAGCCATACAAACATTGCACTTCTCTTCATCTATAACAACAAAAGTTTCAATTAACTCATTAGCATTAAACTTGCAAACTGCAATACATGCACCGCAATATGCACATTTATATCGATCTATAACTACTTTTTTACCATTTTTCGCCATGGCTGTTCTTTTTACAATCAAAATATTAAATTTTTGATCTACAAAGAATTTTTCCCGTTATCTTACAACCACCCTATAGCAATCGTGCTTTGGCATGTAAATTTCACCCATTTGTCTTAATTTTCTTAGAATATCCTTTGCTTTTATCTCATCAATTCCATGCTCCTCCGCGGCTTTGACTATTTCACTTTCTGGCACACCTTTTTCGTAGTTTTCTTCTAACCCTTCAATAATCTTCTTTATTATCAAAATTCTATCTCTCTGAGTTTTTGATGTGCCAGTAAATGCATAATCTATGTCTATCTCACCAGTTTCAGGATCTAAAGCTATTTGCTCAAGACTCTTTTTAACAATTCTTATAACCCTCTCAACATCCTCAACAGTAACTTCATCACTTAACCTTACTCTTGCAGAAGCTTCAGCCAACCTTATTAACGCTTCAAGCTGTCTTGCAGTAATTGGAACTGGGGAGTTATCCTTAGCCTTTGATCTTAAAGATAAATAGAAGTCAATTATTCTCTCCTTAGCCTCTCTTGTCAAAACTGGAAAGACCGTTCTTTTAGAGTAGGCAATATACTTCCTCAGCAAAGATGGGTCAATTGCTGGAGTAATCTTTTCTGCTTCCCTATCTAGTAACTCCCTGCTAAATTCCGATGCAACGTGTCTCATCTTCTCAAGCTTCTGTCCCAATTCGTGAGCATTAAGAATGTGTTCCGCAAGCATTCTATCTTTATCTACATCTGGTTCATCAGTCATTACGAATATTAAATCAAACCTTGAAAGTAACGTTGGACTTAGATCAATCTGCCCAGCTATAGGTGCAAACTTGTCGAATCTACCATATTTTGGGTTTGCAGCCCCAAGCAATGCGCATCTTGCCCTAAGAATGGCATTAATTCCCGCTTTTGCAACACTTATTGTTTGTTGCTCCAAAGCCTCATGCAGTGCTGACCTGTCTTCATTCCTCATTTTATCAATTTCATCAACTAAAGCTATACCTTTGTCAGCTAAAACTAAGGCTCCAGCTTCTAACGTCCATCTGCCATCGACTTCATCCCTCACTGCTGTTGCTGTCAATCCAGCAGAAGTTGTGCCCTTACCAGTGGTGTAAACGCTTCTTGGTGCAATTCTATGCACATACCTCAGCAATTGAGACTTCGCCACTCCAGGATCTCCCACAAGTAGTATGTGTATATCCCCTCTAATCTCCGTTCCATCTGGAAGCTTTTTTGGTATTCCACCAAACAACTGCAATGCAACAGCCAGTTTTACGTCCTTATGCCCATAAATTGCTGGAGCTATTGACCTAATTATTTTGTCATACAAATTTTCATCCTCACTCAGCTCCAAAATCTTTTCCTTATCTTTTTCAGTAATTTCAAACTCTTCATACTCTTGTTGCAGTATCTCAATTGAGTTGCCTTCAAAAAAAATGTCCATATGTGTTAACATTTTCCCGCTAACACCCCTTGGCTTAGCTCTAACTATGCCATTGATGATGACCCTATCTCCAGGATTTACCCTGCCAGCTAAATCAGCTTCAAGAATTACATCAATCGTTTGCGGTTGCTCTCCACCCCTCAAATTTTCGGGATACTCTTGAATTCTTACACGTTGACTGTCAATAGACACACTTTTTTCAGGAATTAATATGAATTTTCCTCTTGATTTGCAAGCTCTACATTCGTATGGAGCTGTTAGCTTATTATCCTCCTGAACAACTTTCATTTCTTTACTGCAATTTCTACAAACAAATGTTGCCTCAACAATTTTTGGTCTAACTTCTGTAACCTTTCTAACGATGCCTTCAATGGATATAAACTTTGAAATATGCTCTGCTCTTAAATCTCTAATTAAGACCCTCTTAGAGGTTGGCAAATTGTAAAATCTGACCTTTACGCCATCCAAACTGACATCGTAAATGTTATCCGTTTTCAACAAACCCTGCTGTGCATGCTTTAAAACCTCATCCGGATTTTCAAGTAACTCTTCAGCAAGTTTTCCTTCCCTATATATTGCCAAATCCCTAAGGAAGTCAACATTTATAGATTCCTCTTTTTTTCCAGATTTTAAGTTGTATGCAACTCTATTTATTTCATCTTGATAATAAATTTCAAAAAATTCTTGCCACTCTTCAGGGCAGCTTAACAAATTTAACATGTATTCATTTTAAGTGAGTAAGTATTTAAGAAAGCTGGTCAATACATTTTTCATCAGCAACCTCTACAGGATATAGAGAAGTTAAACATGCTAAGCATAATTCTCTTTTACTAAAACCAACAGCCTTTAGTAGCCCATTTAAGCTTAAATAAGCAAGTGTATCGGCATTCAAAAGCCTTTTTATCTCTTCTACGCTTCTACTCGATGCAAGTAATTCTTCTCTTGTAGACATATCTATGCCGAAATAACATGGAGCAATTATTGGTGGACTCCCAACCCTAAAATGAACCTCCTTAGCTCCAGCTTTTCTTACCATTTCAACTATCTTTCTCGATGTCGTACCTCTAACTATGCTGTCATCTACAAGTATCACCCTTTTACCTTCAATATTCTTTTTAACTGCGTTTACCTTTAGCTTGACAGAAAATTCCCTTAGTTTCTGTTCTGGCATTATAAATGTCCTACCGACGTACCTGTTTTTTATCAAAGCTTCTATGTAAGGTATTCCCGATTCGTGAGAATAGCCAATGGACGCTGTAATTCCGCTGTCTGGGATGGATGAAACTATATCTGCCTCAACATGGCTTTCCTTAGCTAAAATCCTCCCCATATTATGCCTCGCCTCGTAAACACTCTTGCCATCAATTACCGAATCCGGTCTGGCAAAGTAAATGTATTCAAAAACGCAAATCGCCTTTTTCGTAGAATTCAAGACTTTAAAAAATTCTATTTCGCCATCCTCAATTACAACAGCTTCCCCAGGCCTCACATCTCTAATAAATTCAGCCCCAATAGCGTCAATTGCACAACTTTCACTTGCGATAACATATCCAAAATCAGCTTCTCCAACGCATAGCGGTTTAAATCCAATTGGATCTCGAAAGCCGACAATCTTATTGTTAATTAGCATTGTTAATGTGTAACTTCCAACCAAAGTTTCACCAAGCTTACAAAGAGACTCGATTATGTCATATTTTAACAAATAGTTTGAAAGGAGTTGTGCAATGATTTCAGTATCTGAATCTGTTAAGAAAACTCTTCCATCCTCTTCGAGCTTTCTTCTTAGCTCCCAATAGTTCACCAAATTTCCGTTGTGTGAGACAGCTATTAATCCAGCTTTAGATTTTACAAGCAATGGCTGAGCATTTTCTATCTTAGACTCTCCAGTAGTTGAATATCTAACATGTCCTATAGCAGTGTTTCCATGCAATTTATCAAGAATTTCACTACTAAAAACCTCACCAAGCAATCCCATTCCTTTGTGTAAGTGAACCATATTTTTGTGGAATGTTGCCATTCCTGCAGACTCCTGACCTCGATGTTGGAGGGAAAACAAAGTATAGTAGGCAATCTTTGAAGTTACACTTTCATCATAGCAATAAACTCCAACAACGCCACACATTAGCTAACTTCTATCTTTCTTCTTCTTTATCCAATTGTAACTCCTCAGCCTTTTACTCCTTCCAAAACCACATGCAGCACAATATCCCTTTCTTCTATGAAACGAAACCCTTCCACACCTCCTACACTTTATGTGAACTCTTTTCCTACCTTTCTTACCCATTGCAGCCGTGGTCATTTCATCACCTGCGATGGAGAAACAAACACAACAGTATCTCCACGAATAACGACACTACCTAATTTTCTAACAACCTCTCCTTCCTGAATCTCCTCAGCATTTTGCAGAACTAAATTCATGTGGATATCGTATCCATTCAATATTCCTCTAAATTCCCTTCCTCCCTTCAGTCTTACAAGTACTGGTGTCTGCAACGCTTTATTTAGTACATCCAGCGGTCTATTTGCCATACCTTCTCCTCCAGAAACGTTTTAAAATGCTTGACACATCCAATATTTAAAAATATCGGAGGATGGCTAATGAGGAGGTTGAGAAAAAAAGAGGCAAAAAAGGTTGTTAACGAGATGTCTAAAATTGGCATTGAAATTAGGGGTAATTTAGATCTAATTAACTTTGGCAACATAGACGTAATTCTCGTTAACAACGAGCCTTTGATTTTGAAGTATGATGAGAAGTACTATTTAACCGTTTATGGTGCTATAAAATTTAAACCAGAAAAGAACAAAGTTGTTGTTGATGAGGGCGCTTTAAAATTCATAATGAATGGGGCAGACGTTATGAAGCCTGGAATAGTTTACGCTGATGAGAATATAAAAAAGGGTGATTTTGTTTACGTTGCTGTTGAAGGAAAAGAAACTCCGATAGCTGTAGGCATAGCTTTAACAAATGGTAAAGAAATGACTGACGGGAAAGGAAAGGCCGTTAAAAACATACATCATCTAAAGGACAAGATATGGAAGTACTTCTTCAAATAATCACAAACCACAAACTTCATAAACACTTTTATAATAACTATCCCGAGGGCCCGTGGCTCAGCCTGGTTAGAGCGTGCGCCTGATAAGCGCAAGGTCCGGGGTTCAAACCCCCGCGGGCCCATGCTTATAATGTTTTTGCTTGACTGTCTTACCAAGGTTTTGGAAACTTTTCAGAAGTTTCCGGCACAAACCCAAATCATGTTTGATCCGCGTCACCAAACAGGGACAAATTAGCTGTCATTTTCCGAAGACAGGTTCTGTGAAAGGTTGTCACTTTTTGCATGAAAAAACCGATTGCTCAGAACTTTCGAACTCCTGACTTAATTAAAGATTAGCCTTTTGGTAACTCTCTTAAACGACAAAATAAACGGATCAGAATAAACTTCCCGTTTTTGTAAGTATTTTATTCATCCTGTCAACACTTTCCCTCAGGTTTGATATCTCCTTCAGAATTTTTGCAAGGTATCTCTCAAACATTTCGGCATCAGCTCCCTTTTTTCTTGAGATGGATGCGGGATTTTCCAGATCTTCACCCAGATTAAAAAGTCTGAAGTAGTATGTCGCCTTAACAACAAGCCCAATTCTCTTCAAACTTTTGAGAACCCTGCTCAGGGTCTTGTTC
>JAGGXN010000010.1 GCA_021163065.1 Archaeoglobaceae archaeon
AGCAATAACAATCCAAATGGCTTTGATGAATACGCTTTGAATCAGCAGGATAGACTAAAAAGAGCATGTCTATTATTAGAAGCAATCAAAAAATGGCTTCTTTCTCCGTCATTCGCAAAACAAACAGGCTGGCTGCAACATCAAAGTGGTTTACTCGAAGGTTCTATTGTGTTATCTAAAGATGGTGCTGCACCGTTTGTTTCGCCGATTAAGTTCGAAATTGAAGAGGGAAAACCGATTATTAAAAGGAACGAAAACTACAAGAGCATACTTCAGGATATAGTTAGCCAAGCTACCAATCATTACAAAAAATGTGACTTTAACAGCCCAAAAGAACTAATCGAAAAAATTAATGAGATACTTGGGGAGTTAGGATGTTAGGAGAGCGAATAGATAATAATTCAGGAACAACTGAGGAGTTTATTTGGCTTAAGGTAACCTATCATTTCCATGTATTCCATTACCGTATGCCAGAAACATCAGCAATCGCAGCAGTAACCCCATTTGTTCCTTCTCCTTTAACAGTAAAAATGGCAATAATAGCTTCTCTTTTCCAACTTGGAGATATAAATGGAGCAGAAATCATTGCAAAAAACATGCATAAAATTGAAGTTAAAATTGTTCCTCCGAAAGCTGCACTCTCTTTTAAAGCATTTCTGCGATACAGAAGCCCACCTGCTGTAGAATTGGAAGAAAAAGAACTGGACGAAACAGGAAGTTACTATCCGAGTCGCCCACATATGAGAGAGTACGCTATTTTTGAGGATAGTTTAGAAATTTATGTTAAGTTACCGGTAGATATAGCAGATTACGGTAAAAGAGCTTTAAAAAATATAAGATACTTGGGATCTAAGGATTCTGTAGTTACATGTTTTGACTTAAGGGAGGACAATCCTCCGCATGATAGTCAAAGTGTCAGTAAATTAGACTATGGTAATCCTGGTATTGTTGTTTTGTTAGCAGATTTTAAACAGAACACACAAATTCAAGATCTTAAACAATTGATTCCTGGAAATAGAGATGAAAAAATGTACGAGAAATTACCATATATAATTCCGGGAAATGTAATAACAAAGGGTAGAACAAGAGTTTTTATTACAAGGTGGTAAAAATGCCCACGCTTCGCCTAACAGCGAACATACGGCTACGCTATGCTTCGCTCAAATTCGCCTTGACAACTTTCTTTTATCCACTGAACGTTAGTAGAAGTTATGCCTCGAAGTTGTGAAAACGAGAAAAGGATCAATAAACTTAAACTAACCTAAATTAAAACTAAAATTTAAACCTTCTAATACCCGAGAACAAAAGAACTACTGAGAGATTCATTGATCTTGCTATTGGGCAATCCCCATATCTAACGAGAATTTCAGGATTCATTTTTTCTAACATGGTTATGCATGAAAACAAACCTTCCATCGTAATTTCATTTGGATTTCCAGAGAAAACTATTAAAGCGGTTTTAGCTTCCTCGATATCTCCTTGTATGCTTAAATTTTTCATTGCTTCCTGAAACATTTCGATCATTCTTTTAGTTCTCAGACCTTTTATTTCGCTCTTACCGGAGAGTATCACTTTTTTATACCAATTAAGCTGAAGTCTTCTTGTGGAATATCCTATTACTGAAAAACCATCTTTTATAAGCGTGTTAAAAACGTCTGAGGTGTCTATTACAACCTCTCCAGCTAATCTCTTTTTCATATCTACCTCTCCAACCAATGAAAGCGTGTTTAAAGAGTTCAATAGCAGCTCTTCCATGTTTGGTTTATCTTCAAAAAGAATTAGTATATCTACAGCCTCTTTTAATTTTTTAATTCTTCTTCTAATTTCCTCTATGCTGGCTCTATCCAATTCTGGTATTATTGCTAGTCCAATAATTGGGTCTTCGATTAAATCTCGTAATTCTAAACCTAGATTGTAGGTTGCTATAAATCCGTAATCATCAATAAGTGACGTTATTAGCAAGCTACCTTCTATAAACTCATACTTTGAAAAAACGGAATTTAGAAAGCCCTTAACATCCACATTTTCATCATTTTTTAAAATAAAAAATTTTCTTTCATCGTCTATGTTCAACTTACTAATCAAATCGGTGTTATCGGAGATGGCATAACATTTAAAGAGAGGAATTTTATTAATTTTGGCTCCTCTTTTTACGAACATTTCGGATATTTTTGCCCCTCTTTCTCCAGCACCGATTGTTAAAAGCCTCATTTGTTTCAATTTGGCATATTATTATTAATACTTGACGTTTACAAAAACTAAAAACTGCGGGCGATAATATTGTATTTATCTAATTCTCCATCAATCTGATTCCTCTTTTCTTGATGTTCCTTAAGAAACTCCTCAACCAATTCAGCAGCCATTTTTTTACACTTTCCACACAACAGCTTTCCTCCCTTACATTCCTCATAAATTCTGTTTAGCTCAGCATCATCTTTAATTAAGTGATAAGAGTAAAGCTCGAAGATCGTGCACTTCTCAGGCTCACCCCCCAACCTCCTTTGCTCCTCCGCACTGATTCTGCCACCAGTAAAAGCTCTCATAACTTTTTTTACAGCTTCTTTTGGCTCATCCAACAGCGATATGTAGCTCTCAGGCTTACTTGAACTCATCTTTCCTCCCGTTAAACCTGTTGTAAACTTGTGGTAAGTTGATGATGGAGGAATAAACGCATAACCGCCAATTTCAATCTCAACATTTCTTACTTCATTCTCTATCTCAACGACGTCACCAAACAAATCGACATGCTCCTCGTAAACCCTCTTCTCAAAATCTAGGCTTTTGATGTAATCCAAAAGCTCAGCCCCCTTCCTACTCCTTATTCTCAAACCGTTCTCTGTTCTTTCCATTGAGAACAAACTTATTCTTGCAGCCAAATCTCTCGTCAATCTTATATGAGGGTCTTGGTCAGCACCGACTGGTATAACAACAGGCTTGGGACCTCCAAATTCCTTGAGTTGAGGATGTAAAATGTCTGCTGCTTGAACAGACGTAACAAACATCTTTGCAAGATTTGTTTCAGAAGTAAATCCATAAATTGCCTTTAGTTCGCTCCAATTGACTTCTGCTGACAATTCAAACGCTAAATCTTTAACGTAATTGCTTGCTGACTGGAAATAGATTATAGCATTCTCATCCAAGCCCAACGCAATTATGCTTTTAATGTACTCAAAACCAATTTTTGTGACTTTTTCCCAGCTTAAACCCCTTACTGCGTGAGCCTCCATGTCGGCAATTCCAACAAATGCTTTTCCACCAACCTTCTGATGCCAGACTATCTCATCCATCGTCATTTTATGTCCGAAATGGGGTAAGCCTGAAGGCATGAAGCCTGACATGACTGCCCAAGGTTTTTTGTTTAGGATCGCATCAATAATCCTTTCGTAATCTCTATGCCCAAAAATTATGTTTCTCCTCATCAACCAGTTTGGATTTGGAACTTTATCAAGGATTTGTGAAAAAGGTTGCATACCAAACTCCTGAATGAGCCTATCGTAATCTACTATTCCTTCAACTTCCCATGGTGTAATTGTAGCCATAAGCTTTGGCTGAAAAGGAGGGTTAATATTTTTTATGCAATTGCATAATTTGGTAGATGATTTTGGTAAGGTACAGCGAAATTGCTTTGAAAAGCAGGTTTGTTAGGAGAAAGTTTGAGAATATTTTGATGGAAAACATAAAGAGAGTGTTAAAAGTTGAAGGATTTGGAAATCTCAAACTAAAGAGAGAATGGGGAAGAATTTATGTGTATTCAGACGATGAAAATGTTGCAAAAAGGATATCGAAGATTTTTGGAGTTGCTTCTACAAGTTTAGTAGTTGAAGCTAATTCCGACATCAATGAAATAAAATCGAAGGTTGTAAAAATTGCTGCTGAAAAGATCGGCAAAGAGAAAAGCTTTGCGATTAGAGTAAGAAGGTTTGGGAAACATAATTATACTTCAATGGATGTTGCAAAGGAAGTTGGGTATGAGGTGAAAAAAATTACAAATGCTAAGGTTGATTTAAACAATCCGGATGTTGAGGTAGGTATTGAGATTAGAGATGATAAAGCTTACATTTTTACCGAAATTTTCAAAGGTTATGCTGGATTGCCCGTAGGAACGCAGGAAAGGGTTTTGTG
>JAGGXN010000156.1 GCA_021163065.1 Archaeoglobaceae archaeon
GCTTAACTGCATAAAATCAATAGACTTGTGTAGCTTTTTAAATCTCTAATCTTTTAATTACAAAAAATATGGAATAGTGCTTTAAAGTCGATGAAAAATCTCAAAAATTTTAAAAATTAAATAAAAAAATTAAAATTAAATTTAATTTTACTAATTTATTTTAATTCTTAAGTTTTATACAATATTTTATAATATTAAATATTAAATTTTAATATTACTAATAATAATTATAATAGTTAAATAAGTAATAGCCAAACAAATTAAAAAAGTGAGTTTAAAGTAAAGGTTGTTTTGCCTTAAAACTTATGATAAAATTTATTTACAGCTTTATCCTTTAAAAATTGTGAAGAAAAGCTTAGATAATGGAATAAAAAAAGATTTATTAGTAGATCTCAGGCTGCTTGTACTTACTAGCATTTAATATGGCGAGTGGTTGTTATGACTGATTATACAGCTGAACAAATAGAAGTACTTGACGACATGGAAGCGATAAGAAAAAGACCTGGAATGTACATTGGTGGAGTAGGAGTTAGAGGACTCCATCATTTACTATGGGAAATCGTTGATAACAGCATAGATGAAGCCTTAGCTGGACATTGTAGTTTGATTAAGGTAACGATACACAATGATGGATCTGCTAGTGTAGAAGACAATGGACGCGGAATTCCAACAGAAATGCATGAATTAGGTAAGTCAGCATTGGAAATAGTCATGACAAAACTACATGCGGGAGGAAAATTTGACAAAAAGGCATATAGAGTATCCGGTGGCTTGCATGGTGTTGGTTTGTCAGTTGTGAATGCCCTTTCAGAATGGCTTGAAGTTTGGGTTAGAAGAAATGGCAAAATTTTCTATCAAAAGTATGAGAGAGGCAAGCCAGTAACAGAACTGAAAATTGTTGGAGAGACTAAGGAACATGGCACAACGATAAGGTTTAAACCGGATGAAGAAATATTTGAGACTACTGAATTTAACTATGAAATAATTGCTCAAAGGCTGAGAGAATTAGCTTATTTGAATAAAGGTTTAAAAATTATTTTAATTGATGAAAGAACCGGAAAACACGACGAATTTTACTCGGAAGAAGGAATTGTCGGATACGTTAAACATTTGAACAGAAATAAAAAGGCGTTACATGATGTAATTTACATTTCAAAGGAGAAAAATGGGTTGTTAATTGAAATTGCAATCCAATTCACCAATTCCGATGTTGAAAATCTGTTGCCCTTTGCTAACAACATTCACACCGTTGAAGGGGGTACACACGTTATTGGCTTTAAAGCAGGATTAACGAGGGCTTTAAATGAATATGGAAAAAAGAACATAAAGAAATTCACCCCTCTCTCGGGAATTGATGTACGAGAGGGTTTAACTGCGTTAGTTTCTGTTAAAGTCCCAGAACCACAATTTGAAGGGCAAACAAAGACTAAATTGACAAATTCTGAAGTTAAAACTTCCGTAGAATCTGTAGTTTATTATGAAATGCTATTCTGGCTTGAACAGCATCCCAATGAAGCAAATAAAATCATTGAAAAGTGTTTAATGTCTAAGAGGGCGAGAGAAGCTGCAAGGAGAGCGAGAGAACTTATAAAAAAGAGAAACGAGATAGGTGTAACTTTACCAGGAAAACTTGCGGATTGTTCATCAAAAAATCCGGACGAGAGGGAGATATTTATTGTAGAGGGTGAATCAGCAGGAGGTTCAGCTAAACAAGCAAGAGATAGAAGGTTTCAGGCGATATTACCGATAAGGGGTAAAATAATAAACGTTGAAAAATCTGGAATGATGAAAGCTTTAAAGAATGAGGAGATAAAGGCAATAATAGCTGCAATTGGCGCTGGTATTGGCAAAGATTTTGATATAACTAAAGCTAGATATAGGAGAGTTATTATAATGACTGATGCCGATATTGACGGCGCACACATAAGAACGTTGTTGTTAACGTTTTTTTACAGATACATGAAACCGTTGATAGAGAACGGATACCTGTATATCGCCCAACCCCCGCTCTATAGGGTGAAAAAAGGGAAAAAAACATACTATGTTTATTCTGAGAGTGAATTGGGGAACTTACTTAAAAGAATTGGAAATTCTGAGGTACAAAGATACAAAGGTTTGGGAGAAATGAATCCAGAACAACTTTGGGAGACAACGATGAACCCAAACAACAGAATTTTAAACCAAGTAACAATTGAAGACGCTATAAGGGCTGAGAATCTTTTTAAAATTCTAATGGGCGATGATGTGGAGGCGAGAAGAAGATTCATTTTAGAGCACTCAAAAGAAGTTAAGAATCTTGACGTTTAGGCTTTATAATTTTTATGTATTTTATTCACTTATCTTTGTCTTTCAATTGGATATCTTTTTTCATTCTTCTTCATCTTTTTGAAAAATGACTCCTTTAAATCGATTTTTAATGCATCAGCCAATAGTAATAGATAAATTAATACGTCAGCAAGCTCTTCCTCGATTTCAGATCTTTTTAGTTTAACTACCTTATCCAATTCATCATCAAACGTCCATTGAAAAATTTCAAGCAACTCAGATGCTTCGATAGCTAATGAAATTGCCAAATTCTTGGGTGTATGGAACTTTTTCCAGTCTCTTTCATCCCTAAATTTTGTCACTTCTTTAATCAACTCTTCCATTAAGTTAAAAACAATCTAAAAAATTTAAATTTTCGGTTAATTATGTCGAATCTCAATAATCCAGACTACAGAAAATCTTTTATATTAATTATTTAATCAACTCTGTGGAATTTGCTCATGTCGTATTTAGAGAAATGGGCAGTGAAGAAATTGAGGAAATACTCGATCTCGAAGATGAAATATTTGGCCGGAGTATTTTTATAGAAATTTCCTTGTTGCCAGTACACAAAAAAGTATTGATTGCAGATGTTGGAGAGATTGCTGGCTTTGCTATAGTTTATTGGGATGAAAATGGATTTTATCTCGGAGCCCTTGGAGTAAAAGAAAAATATAGGGGTAAGGGGATTGGGAAGGAGTTAGTTAAGAAATGTGTTGAATTTGCCAAGAAAAAAGGCTATAACAAAGTTTGGCTGGAAGTAAATGTTGATAACAAGAAGGCAATTGAAATTTACAAAAACATGGGATTTAGAATTGAAGAGACAATTAGGCACTTCTATGGTATAGGAAAGCATGCATACAAGATGGTTTACGTCGAAAATTGATTATAGAAACCTATCATCTGCTTTCAAATTTTGCAATTTGTGAATATTTTTTGCAACCCATCCAATTTTTTCAACTTTCCTTAAGTCGAACTGCGGTATGTATGGCTTGATGTCTAATAAAGGCGTCCCATCCACGATATCCACGTCTTCAATATACAATCTGTTCCCTTTAATCCCATTTAGTCTAACTACTGACAATCCAATTGGGTTTGGTCTTCTTGGCGCTCTGGTTGCAAAAACACCGCGAAATTCATTGTCTAAAAATGGTTTTACTATTAACGAATAACCCTTCGACAAATGGAGGTGGTAAATTAAAATTATGTGTGAAAAACCATCTAAGTCTTTGAGACCTTCAATGTATTCGTCAAAAATTTCTACTTCCCCTTTAACACCCTTTGCTGCAGTTGGCTGAATTGGCATACCCTTGGGATCTTTGAAAGGAGAATGTATGATTCCAATTGGGTGATATACTATCTCCATAGCATGTATTCTCACCTTAGCCATATATTTTTTGACATTTTGCAATTGGGTCTGACAATAAATTATTAATACATGCTGTACAAACAAGATTAAATGGAATTGATTGCAGAGGTTTTTGGTGTTTACGCTGCACCAAGTGTGTTTGGTGCATCACCTGTAGTTGTGCTTAGAGCTGAGGATGGTAGAATATTACCAATATATATTGGAATTTCTGAAGCGATCGCAATTCATTCAGCTATGAAAAATCAGATACCTCCAAGACCAATGACCCACGATCTATTAATTGACATTATTAACAAGCTTAAAGGTAAAGTTGAAAAAGTTATAATAGATGACCTAATCGATAACACGTTTTATGCTAGGCTTATAATAAAACAAAATGATAACGAAATTGAAATTGATTCGAGGCCAAGCGATAGCATAGCAATTGCCGTGAGATTGGCTTGTCCAATATATATTGACGAAAAAGTTCTTGATGAAGCTGGAAGCGATGAAATGCCCGAAGACTACGTTGAATTCGACCAAGTTATGTGATACATTTTTAAATCCTTGACAATTTCGTAGGGAGGTGATAATTGTGGATGTTGAAGATTTAAAGGAGTTGATAAGAGAAGAATATGAAGTTATCGATGCTAATGAAACTGTCTCAAAAATATTTCCAATGCTGGAAAAATTTGATGCAGACAGGGCGAATGCAATATTAGTTGAAGAGGACGGAAAAATTATCGGTGTTGTCAGGGAAAAAGATCTGATTAGAGGCAGTGTTATGACAAACCCCCACGAAACGAAAATTAAAAACTTTGTTGTTAGAACTGGCATTCTTACATTAGATAAATTGACTCCTGAGAATGTTGCAAGGAGATTCGTTGAAGATTCCACACCCTTTGTTTTGATAAAAATGAATGGGAAATATGGTGTTATTTACATAAACGACTTTCTTAATAGCATTAAATCAGAGTTTAGAGATGTAAAGGTTAAAGATGTTATGAATCCGGATGTAATAACTGTGAAAGTATTTGATTCTGCAGCAAAAGCATTGGCGACAATGAGAAATCATGGAGTGGATAGAGTTGTTGTTGTAGATGAAAACAACAGGGTTGTGGGAATTGTTACGGGTAAAGATATAATAGATAGAATAATTTCACCAAGAAAGAGAGCAAGACTTGGAGAGGGTAGTGGGGAGAAGGAGAAAACCTTATCAATAATGGTTGAAAGCATAATGAGCTATCCCGTAATAACGGTAGAAAGAAACGATAGCGTGTCAGAGGTCATAGATGAGATGGTAAAAAATAGAATATCCAGCGTTGTAGTTACAAGGGGGGGCGTAGCGGAAGGTATAGTCATTAAAAAAGATATACTCGAGAACTTTATCAAGAAAGCTTCTCCAGTTGAGTATGGTGTGCAGATAATAACCAAAGATTTAATTCTTGATGATTTTGAGAGAGATGAGGTATTAAATGATTTAGAAAAGTTTATGCGTAAATTTAAAGAATTCTTAGGCGAATCTGTGTTGTTTGTCTATATAAAGAAACACAAAGAATCATTCAGAGGTTTACCATTGATACACGTTAGAATTAAACTTACTTCTGAAAGGGGTGTCTTTTTTGTTACTGGAGAGAGTTGGGGAGTTGAGTTTGCAGTACATGCAACGCTTAAAAAACTTGAAAGAGAAGTGCTAAAGGAGAAGGAGCTACTATTAGACAAGAGAATGGTTCAAAAATTCTATGAGGAAGTTTTATAATCTAACTTTTTAATATTTTCTCAATGTAGAAAAATAATATTGTAAAAATTTAAAAACCAAATCAACAAGTTTTTTAAACTTTGTTGGTTGAATTTTACAATACTGAAAAAATAAATTATTAAAAGCTTTGAGAGGTGATTTAATTGAGTGGAAAAGTTACGGTTAGTATTATTAAGGCAGATGTTGGCAGTGTTGCAGGACATACGGTTGTTCCAGAGGAAATAATTGAAGTTGCAAAGAAATCACTAGAAGAGGAAAAAAAGAGTGGGAAAATCGTTGATTATAGAGTATTAAACGCTGGAGACGATTTAGATTTGATCATTACTCATTACAAAGGAGTTGATAGTGAAGAAATACATGAATTGGCGTGGAATACGTTTAAAAAGGCTGCTGATAAAGCGAAGGAATTGAAACTTTATGGTGCTGGACAGGACTTACTTTCTGATGCATTTTCAGGAAACGTTAGAGGCTTGGGTCCTGGAGTTGCTGAAATGGAGTTTACTGAAAGAGCTGCAGAACCAATAATAGCATTTTTAATGGATAAAACTGAACCAGGAGCATTTAATCTTCCAATTTTCAGAATATTTGCCGATCCGTTTAATACTGCTGGTTTAGTAATCGATCCTTCATTGCACAACGGATTTGTATTTGAAATCTGGGACATCTACGAAGAAAAGAGGGTTTTCATGAAAGCACCAGAGGAGATGTATGATATACTTGCGCTAATTGGTGGAAAGAGCAGATTTGTTATAAAGAGGGTTTATCCAAAAGAGGGTGGTAAGTTACCAGCAGACGAGCCTGTTGCAGTAATAAGCACGGAAAAATTGTATCAGATTGCAGGGGAGTACGTTGGAAAAGATGACCCAGTAGCATTAGTTAGAGCACAAAGCGGTTTACCAGCAGTTGGAGAAGTCTTAGAAGCTTTTGCTTTTCCGCATTTAGTGAGTGGATGGATGAGGGGCAGTCATAACGGACCAATTATGCCAGTACCATTCAGATACAGCAAATGCACAAGGTTTGATGGTCCACCAAGATGCATAGCTGCTGGCTTTCAGCTATGCAATGGTAAAATTATCGGGCCAGTTGATATGTTTGACGATCCTGTTTTTGATTACACAAGACAGAAAGCTGCTGATGTTGCAGAATACATGAGAAGGCACGGCCCATTCGAACCACATAGATTGCCAAGTGAAGACATGGAATACACTACGCTACCAAAAGTTATGGAAAAATTAAAAGATAGGTTTGAGAAAATCTAACGATTTAAAATCAAAAAACATAATTATTCTATTTTTTACACTTAAAATATGGCTGTCGAGTTTGAGAAAGAAGATGGAATTCTTTGGTTTAAACTAAACAGACCAGAAGCTCTGAATGCAATAAATGAAGACGTTGTAAAAGCTTTTAGAGAGCTAATAAATAGAATTAAAACTGAGAAAGACATCAGAGTTGTCGTTATAACCGGCAGTGGTAAAGCCTTTTGTGCTGGGGCAGATATAAAAATGTTTTCTGAGAGCGATTTTTTCAAGGCAAGGGAGATAATCTCTGAGTTAGGAAAGATTTTGGACGAAATGGAGGACTTAGATGTACCAGTCATTGCTGCCGTAAATGGATATGCCTTAGGCGGTGGATGTGAGATAGCTATGGCCTGTGACATAATAATAGCAAGCGAAAACGCCAGTTTTGGGCAGCCAGAAATAAATTTAGGGATAATTCCTGGGCTTGGGGGGACACAGAGACTTTCAAGGTTGGTTGGATGGAAGAAAGCTATGGAGCTTTGTTTGACTGGCGAAAGAATTTCTGCTAAGGAAGCTGAGAAGCTTGGGCTAGTGAATAAAGTTGTTGCTGCAGAAAAACTTGAAGAGGAGGTTAAAAAACTCGCTGAATTGATAAAGTCTAAGTCACCATACGCTGTAGGATTCATAAAGCAGGCTGTAAACAGAGGTTACAAAATGGGGCTAAAAGATGCTTTGCAATATGAAAGAGACCTATTTGGACTGTCCTTTGCGACAGAGGATGCAAGAGAAGGAATTAAAGCATTTGTTGAGAAAAGAAAGGCAGAGTTTATGAAAGATAGAGCATAACCAAATTTATTTTTTTAGAATAAACTTTTAAAAGTGTAGGCCAATTTAAATCATGCAAGCAATTTACGCTAATCTGTGTCCAATTTGCGGCAAAGATTTAAATTTATATGAAATTGACAAAAAAATTTGTGAAGCCAAAGGTGTAGATCTTTGTAAAAGAGAAGAAGATGAAATTTTTTCTGAATTTTTGGTTTTTTTCGAAAGAATTGTAGGAAAGCTCAGAAAAATTCAAAGATTGTGGGCTAAGAGAATATTAAGGAATGAAAGTTTTGCTGCCGTAGCACCGACTGGGATTGGAAAAACTTCATTTGGCATTGCTATGTCCATGTTCTTAGCTTTGAAATCAAAAAGATGCTACATTTTGCTCCCAACAACACTTTTAGTCAACCAAGTCGTTTCCAAAATTGAAGAATATGCTAAGAAGATCGGGATCGATGTAGCATTTAACTCACCAAGTGAAGGGAAGCTTAAAGTGGCATTCTATCATGGCAATTTAAAAAAGAGTGAGAAAGAGCAATTTTTTGAAATTTTAAACGATGTAAATATTTTAGTTACAACAACTCAGTTTTTATCAAAGCATTTTAACGAAATAAAGGTAAAATATGACTTCATTTTTGTAGATGATGTAGATGCAATTCTAAAAACTTCTAAAAATGTGGATAGGGTTTTAAATTTATTATCTAAGCAAAATGGGAAAATAGATGGTTGTTTAATGGTCTCAACAGCAACAGCTAAGAAAGGAAAGAAGGCTGAGTTGTTCAGAAAAATTTTAAACTTTGACGTTGGTTCTTCTACTTTTGCAATTAGAAACATCGAAGATGTAGCAATAAAATCAATGGACATTGAAGTTCTCAAGGCAATCTTAAAAAACATGGGTGGTGGTGGGCTGATATATGCAAGGAGTAGTGACGAGGCCGAGGAGCTATACAAAACTTTAAAGGATGAATTTAATGTTGGATTGGTTAAGGCAGATAGAAAAAAAGATTTTGAGCTGTTTAAGGAATGTAAGATTGACTATCTAATAGGAACAGCCTATTACTACGGAACACTTGTTAGAGGCTTGGATTTGCCAGAAAAGATCAGATTCGCAATTTTTTATGGATGTCCAACATTTAAAGTTAAAGTTGAGGACATTGACAACGTTAGTGAGGCCATTTTAAAGTTACTTGCCTATGTTTTTCAAGATAATGAAGAAATTAAAAAGTTTTTGTCAACCAAGCTTGATAATGAAAAAATGGAAAGATTAAGGGCTGTTTTAAAGCAAATTATTAGGTCGGAAGAGATTACAAGAAAGAGGGATGTTGTTGTTTATAAAAACGAAGTCATATTCCCAGATTTAAGGACTTACATTCAAGCATCTGGAAGAACCTCAAGATTGTTTGCTGGCGGTATTACAAAAGGTGTAAGCTTTTTATTGGAAAAGGATAATGAAATTTTAAGTGCATTTATTGAAAGAGCAAAGTACTACGATATTGAATTTCAGATAAAAGAGCTTAACAAAATCGATTTTACTAAACTTAAAAAGGAGGTTGATGAGAGCAGAGAGAAATACAGAAGAAAGGGGGAATTTGACTTAATAAAACCAGCGTTGTTCATAGTTGAAAGTCCAACGAAGGCTAAGCACATTTCAAGGTTCTTTGGAAAACCCAGCGTAAAGGTTGTTGATAACATAATTGCATATGAGGTTGCCACATCAAACTACATTTTAATCGTAACCGCTTGCTTGGGGCATGTTACAGATTTAATTACTGATAGAGGCTTTCATGGTGTAGAAGTCAACAAAACGTTCATTCCAATCTACGCATCGATAAAGAGATGCAGAGATTGTGGCTATCAATTTACTGCCGAGAATGATAGCTGCATTAAGTGCGGTAGTAAGAACATTGATGATTCCAAGAGTAGGATAGCTGCATTGAGAAAACTTGCTCACGATGCGGAATTCGTAATAATTGGCACAGACCCTGATAGTGAGGGAGAGAAAATTGCATGGGATCTTAAAAATTTATTATCTGGATGTGGTGAGATTAAGAGAGCGGAATTTCATGAAATAACAAGGAAAGCTGTGTCAAAGGCGTTGGAAAATTTAAGGAATGTTGATTTAAACTTAGTCAAAGCCCAAATTGTTAGAAGAATTGAAGATAGATGGATAGGATTCGTTTTGAGTCAAAAGCTCTGGGAAGTCTTTAAAGATAGAAATCTTTCTGCCGGCAGAGCTCAGACTCCAGTTTTGGGATGGGTGATTGAAAGGGCTAAAGAGCATAGGCAGAAAAAGAAGATTGCTTTAATAGAAGAACTTGGATTGAGCCTTGAGCATGATAAAGAAGAGTTTGAGATAGAAATTGAGCTAATTGAAGAAAGAACAGAAGAAAAAACTCCTCTACCGCCGTACACTACAGACACATTGCTTGGAGATGCAAATGCAATACTAAAGCTCGATGCCAAACAGTGTATGGAAATTGCGCAAACGCTGTTTGAAAATGGTTTGATAACGTACCATCGTACAGACTCGACGAGGGTTAGCGATGCTGGATTGAGGGTTGCGAAGGAATATCTAATGAATGATTTTTTTGGTAGGGAATGGTTTGCTGAAGGAGCACATGAATGTATAAGGCCTACAAGGGCGATAGATAGAGGAACGCTGCAAAGGTTAATTTACGAAGGAGTAATTCATGCTGAGCTGAATTGGAATCACTTCAGATTGTATGATTTGATATTCAGGAGGTTTATGGCAAGTCAATGCAAGAATTTTATGGTTAAGATTGCAAAATACAGAATAAGCTATGATGGCAAGTCAATTGATGAGGAAAGAGTTTTAAACGCCACTGGAAGAGCGTATG
Source organism: Archaeoglobaceae archaeon (assembly GCA_021163065.1). Classification (GTDB taxonomy): domain Archaea; phylum Halobacteriota; class Archaeoglobi; order Archaeoglobales; family Archaeoglobaceae; genus B5-G16. The sequence goes on from JAGGXN010000156.1 coordinate 10,333, forward strand.
AGCTATACAAGAGTGTTTGGGTCAAGAAAAGCTTGCCAGTGGGTAAGTTTAAAGTGAAAGCTAAGGTAATAACTGTGCCAAAAGTTCCTTTATATACGCAGTCAGAAATAGTTCAACTAATGAAAACTAAGGGTATAGGAAGACCTTCAACGTATGCAACGATTGTTGAAAAACTCTTCCTCAGAGATTATGTGAGAGAGAAAAATAGCAGAGTTTATCCTACTAAGAGAGGAATTGCTGTTTACAGTTTTCTTTCGGAAAATTACTCGAATTTTGTTTCTGATGAAAGAACGAGGATTTTGGAAGAAAAAATGGATGAAATAGAGAAGGGTAGGCTAAATTACTTGGATGCCTTGAAAGAGCTATACAGGGAGGTAAAATTAATTGCCTAAAAACCACTAATTTTTTTAAGTTAAAACCAAATTTTGAGTATGAAGGTAGTGTTATCATACTCTGGCGGGTTGGACACTTCGGTTTGTATTCCTCTGCTTAAGGAAAAATATGGTTTTGATGAAGTTGTAACAGTGACAGTAGACATTGGACAACCTGAGAATGATGTAAGAAAAGCTGAGGAGAGGGGTAAAAAGTACGCGGATAAGCATTACACGATTGATGCTAAAAAAGATTATGTTGAAATGCTATTTAAGCTCATAAAAGCAAATGGAGATTATGAAGGTTACGTTTTGGGAACTTCAATAGCAAGACCTGTTATAGCTGAAAAAATCGTTGAGATAGCTAAGATTGAAAAAGCTGATGCGATAGCCCATGGATGCACTGGGAAAGGAAACGATCAGTTGAGATTTGAAAACATCTTTTACCAATATGGCTTCAAAGTTATCGCCCCAATGAGGGAGTTAAATTTAACGAGGGAGTGGGAAATTGAATATGCCAAGCAACATGGCATAGATGTTGGAGTTACGAAAGAAAAACCATACAGTATCGATGAAAATCTGTGGAGTAGAAGCGTAGAAGGTGGTAAACTTGAAAATCCTGCTTTAATACCACCAGAAGACATATACGAATGGACTTCTTTTGAAAAAGAGGATGCTGAGATAGTAAAGATTGATTTTAAAAAAGGCATTCCAATTGCAATAAATGATGAGGAAATGGATGGGTTTGAGCTTATAAAAACCCTAAATGAGATTGGTGGCAATCATGGGATAGGTAGAACTGATATGATTGAAGATAGAGTTTTGGGTTTGAAGGCTAGAGAAAATTACGAGCATCCAGCAGCAACAATTTTAATCACAGCTCATAAAGATTTGGAAAAGCTTGTTTTAAGCAGGAGAGAGCTTAAATTCAAAAAATTTGTTGAAGAGGAGTGGGCTGAAGTTGTTTACTATGGCTTAATCAACGATCCAATATTTGATGCCTTAAACGCATTTATAGACAAAACTCAAGAAAGGGTTACGGGCTGGGTGAAGGTGAGGCTTTTTAAGGGCAACGTTATGCCGGTAGCAAGGTATTCGGAATATTCTTTGTATGTAGAGGAGTTAACGTCCTTTGATACAACTGCAATAGATCAAAAATATGCTGAAGGCTTCTCAAGATTTCATGGATTACAAGGAAGAATTTTCAAAAAAATTATGGAGGAAAAGATAAGGGAAAAAGATAAAGCTTGATATTTTAATGCTACTTTAACCAAACAACCTTTTTTTCAACATCCCTTCTTGGTGGTATTGGAGGTTTTTTTGCAGGATAACCTACTGTAACTGCAGCAACGAGCTTTTTATCTTCAACTCCTAAAACTTTGTTTATTTCATCCTCAACATGTATTGGCCCAGTCATCCAGCAAGTTCCCAATCCTAAAGCGTGGGCTGCTAAAAGCATGTTTTGAATTGCTGCAGAAACACTTTGCAAGTCGCTGTAATCATCACCTGTTGGAATGTAGTAAACAAAAATCATTACGGGCACTTTATTTAAGGATTTGAAGAATTGCTTTGTAAATTTAATAACCTTTGGAGTAGTTTTAAAAAATCTTTCAAGTCTTGGCAAAATGTAATCGAAAGATTTTTCCAAAGCCTTAGAAACCTCCTTTAACTTTTCTCCTTTTACAACAACAAAATACCACTGCTGTCTATTCATAGCAGAAGGTGCCCACATAGCTAGCTCAATAATTTTCTCAATTTTCCAATCTTCAACGTCTTTGTCTTCGTAAATTCTGCAACTTCTCCTTTCTTTAATTACCCTTTCTACGCATTCAAAAAAATCCATGACGTTAGTTAACCAAGACGATAAAAAGTTTTTTAAAGTTTTTTCACATGCAATAGAAGAAACAGTCAAGTCTAAGCAATAAAGAAGATTTTTTATTTTTCACCTACAAGGTTACAATCTAAGTAACCTTTAAATATCTTTCGTCATTTTGCCTATTTACATGGCGTTTAAACACATTGTCAGGATTGCCGATACGGATTTAGATGGTAAGAGAAACGTGATGTTCGCGCTTACAGGCATAAAGGGGGTAGGCCTGAGAATGGCTAAATCAATAACAAACTATCTAAACATAGATCCAAAAACTAAACTTGGAGAGTTGGATGACGAGACAATCGAAAGGCTTAAGAAATTTATAGAGGAGGAAATTGAAAGTTTGCCATCTTGGATGCTCAACAGAAGAAAAGACCCACATACTGGTAGAGATTTACATTTGTTAAGCAAGGACATCGACTTTGCGAGAATGGTTGATATAGAGATGTTAATTAGAATGAAGGCTTATAGAGGCATTAGGCATGCGAGAGGTAAGAAAGTTAGAGGTCAAAGAACAAGAACTACTGGTAGAAAAGGAAGAACGGTTGGAGTTATAAGAAGAAAGAAGTGAGGTGAGTAAATGGGAGACCCAAAAAGGCATAGAAAAAAGTATGTTACACCAACCCACCCTTGGGATAAGACAAGGCTTGAAAAGGAGATGCAAATTGTCATCAAATACGGCTTAAGGAATAAAAGAGAGTTGTGGAGGTTCCAGAATATTCTGAGAAAATACAGAAGAGTTGCAAGAGATTTGTTAGCCAAAATAAATCTGCCTAGCAAAGAAGGAGAGTTGGCAAAAGTTAAGGCTATGACTGTTATTAGAAAACTAGCGAGGATGGGAATACTTGATGAAAATGCAACATTAGATGACATTCTAAATTTGAATGTTGAAGACTTCTTAGAAAGAAGATTACAAACAATGGTTTATAGGCAGGGGTTGGCAAATACAATAAAGCAAGCAAGACAAATGATTGTTCATGGGCACATAGCTGTTGATGGCAGAAGGGTTACAGTCCCAAGCTACATAGTTGATAGGGAAAAAGAAGGCAAAATTTCGTATTATGTGAATTCTCCATTTGCAAAAGCTAAGGAGGCTTGATTATGGCGGAAAAAAAGAAAGGAAGGTGGGGTATAGCCCATATATTTTCATCTTATAACAACACTATTATTACGATAACAGACATCACTGGGTGTGAGACAATCGCGAGAATAAGTGGTGGAATGATTGTAAAGGCTGATAGAGATGAGGGAAATCCATATACAGCGATGCAGGCAGCAATAAGAGCTGCTGAAATTGCTAAGAGCAAGGGAATTGAAGGAGTGCACATCAAAGTTAGGGCCCCTGGAGGTAATAAGCATACAACTCCAGGACCAGGAGCTCAAGCTGCAATTAGAGCTTTAGCAAGGGCAGGATTGAAAATTGGAAGAATTGAGGATGTTACACCGATTCCACATGATGGTACAAGACCTCCGGGTGGTAAGAGAGGTAGAAGGGTTTAATGTTTTTTGAGCGGATATGAAAATTGAGATTATAGATGAAGATGAATTTAACATAAGGTTTATTCTTTACGATGCACCAATAGCTTTTGCTAACTCGTTTAGGAGAGCTATGAAAAGCTTAGTTCCGGTAATGGCCGTAGACTATATTGACGTTTATTTAAATTCCTCATACTTATTTGATGAAATCTTAGCTCACAGAATTGGGCTTATACCGATAAAAACAGATTTAAGCAGGTTTAACATGCAAAATGAGTGCGTTTGCGGGGGAGAAGGCTGCCCGAGTTGTCAAATTTCCTTTAGACTGAACGTTGAAGGTCCAAAGGTTGTATATTCTGGTGATTTTGTTTCAGATGATGAAGAAATTAAACCGGTATACGATAATATACCTATTGTCGAACTTTTTAAAGGCCAACAACTAATGATCGAGGCTGTTGCAAGGTTGGGAATTGGAAAGGAACATTCAAAGTTTCAACCAGTCTCAATTTGTGCATACAAAATTGTTCCTGAAATTAAAATTAAGGAGAATTGTAACGACTGCAAAGCTTGTGTTGAGGCTTGTCCAAGAAATGTTCTTGATAGTAAAGATAGTAAAGATGGAAAAATAATTGTTAAAGATGTTTTAAATTGCTCTCTGTGTATGGAATGCGTTAAAGTTTGTGAAGAAATTGCGATAGAAATAACTGAAACAAACAACTATCTATTTACAGTTGAAGGAATTGGGCAGTTACCGATTAAAGAAGTAATGACAAAAGCATTGGAGATTTTAAAAAGCAAAGCAGAAGAGATGAACAAACTGATTGAAGAAATCGTATAATTTTTTCGTATTTATTTCAAAATATCTTTTCTACAAACTTAAAACTTACAAAAAAATCAAAAAATAAAAAAGTAAGTTATTGCCAGTATAGCAGATAGTATCTAAAGATCATTGTTGGATCTAATACAATGCCTCCAATGTTCTTCTTAGCAACGACAAAGAGTTTTCCTTGAATTAGTGGTATGATGGGTGCATCTTCTCCAAGTTTCTCTTGAACTTTCTTGTAATATTCAGCTCTTTCATTAATATCTGTTGCAGTTGCAGCTTTCTCAAGCAATTTATCCATCTCTGCATCGCTGTATGGGTATCCAAGCCATCTGTTAGCTCCAGTCTTCAGGAACGGTGTCGTATAGTCGTCTGGATCAATGTAATCTGGATACCAACCGAACAACGATGCTATCATTGCAGATTTTCTTGCGTAATCGACGTAGGTAGCCCATTCAGCGCTCTTTAGCTCAACTTCAATCATTCCGGTTTTCTCAAGCTGTTCTTTCAAAACTTGGGCTAAATCTTTTTCTGTATCTCCATAATGCGTTGGAGTCCACCATAACTCAATCTTTACTTTATTTGTCTCGCTGTATCCTGCCTTTGATAGTAACTGCTTTGCCAACTCAATGTTGCCGTCACCATATTTTGTCTTGAACACATCTATATGTCCCCACATGCCCTTGGGTATCAAGGAGTACAAAGGCTCTACTGATCCTAAGTAAACCCTCTGAGCAATGTCATTTCTGTCTATTGCTGCAGCAATAGCTTGCCTTACAAGTTTGTTCTTTGTTGGATAATTTGTAGATTCATTGCCATTCAGCACCAAATACCTTATGAACGCTCCAGGAACTTCAATTACTTTCAGATTTGCATTCTGTTTAAGTGATTTTATATCAACTGGTGCTAGCGTTCTCCAAGCGATATCTATTTCGCCCTTCTCAATTGCCAGTCTTAGTGTTGTTGCATCTTGGTAGAATCTTACAACAATCTTCTCCGTCTTAGGCTTCTCACCGAAGAAGTATGGATTTGGTTCCAATATTAACTCTTGATCCCTAACCCACTTAGCTATCTTGTAAGGTCCAACTCCTCCAGCAGTTTGGTCTGCATCAATCTCGTTTGCTTTGTAATTTGGATGCACTGGGAAGTATGGTGGGGTTGCAACTAAGGCTAAGAAGTAGGATATGGGCTTTTTCAGTGTGAATTTGACGGTGTAGTCGTCAACAGCCTCAACTTTTTCAACAAAGTCTGTAACAAGCCATGATGGATCTCCAGAGATTTTCATAACTCTATTTATACTTCTAACGACATCCTGCGCCTTGCATGGTGTACCATCTGCAAATTTTAGATCTTTCCTCAAATGGAACACATAAACTTTTCCGTTGTCTTGTATTTCATAACTCTCAGCTAAGTACGGCTCTAAGTCGGTAGTTCCTGGCTTATATCTCATCAACCCTCCCATCACGTTTTGTAGCACTTCCCAAGTGTAGAAGTCGTAAGCATTTGCTGGGTCCAAGTCTGTAACTTTGTCTGTGACACCAATTGTTATGGATTTAACTTCCTTAGGCGTTGGCGTAGCTTTTTTTTCAGGTTGCGCACATCCGCTGAAAACTATCAGTGCAGCAACAACAAACAGAATTGCCAGCTTTTTCATGTTTGCCACCTAAAGATTGTAGGTTCAATCTTGTTTAATATAATTTATGGAAAACATGTAGATCTACAGGTGATCTTTATACATTTAAAAAAGATTCAAAAAGATTTAAAGGTTGAAGAAGATGCAAGGATTGTATGTCAAGCATCGATGAAGTTGTTGCTAATCTAAGGCTAATAACATACGTCGATGAAAATGTGGAAGCTTATTTACATGATGAAACTCCAAAAGACGTTGCTCCAAAGCCAAATAAAAACGTTGTAGTTGTTAAACCCTCGAGTGTTGAAGAAGTTTCTAAGATCGTTAGTTATGCAAATGAATATGGAATTCCAATTGTTGTTAGAGGTGGTGGAACAGGGTTAAGCGGAGGGGCTGTGCCAATAAAGCCAAGCATCGTAATTTCGATGGAAAGGCTAAATAGAATTTTGGAAGTTGATACAAAGAATTTAACGATAACTTGTGAGGCTGGAGTAACATTAAGAGAGCTGATTGAAGCTGCAGAAAAAGTTGGACTGAGCTTTCCACCGCATCCGGGAGATGAAAGCGCAACCGTAGGTGGTATGATTTCTACAAACGCTGGGGGAGTTAGAGCTGTAAAATATGGGGTTATGAGAAATTACGTTTTAGGCCTGGAAGTTGTCTTGCCAAATGGTGAGATTTTAAAGCTTGGAGGTAAAGTAATAAAAAACGTTAGCGGCTACAACCTGATGCATTTAATAATAGGGAGTGAAGGTACACTATGCATAGTAACGAAGGCAATAATTAGAATTTTACCAAAGTCTAAGAAAAATTATACGCTTGTAATTCCATTTGAAAGCGAAAACGATGCAATAGAATCTGTTTCAAGGATTTTAAGCATTCTCACACCTCTGGCAATCGAATATATAGAGGTTGATGCTATAAAATATGGAGAGAAAGTGACTGGGAAGAAATGGGTCAGTAAGGATGGGAAAGCTCATTTAATGCTTATAATTGAGGCAAAGGATGAAGATGAGTTAATAGAGATTGCCGAAAAGATTGAAAAAGCTTGTGAAAATCCACTAAACATTTTTGTTGCAAGCAGTATTAAAGAGCAGAGAGATTTGTTGGAGATAAGGAGTATGTTCTATGAAGGCTTAAAAGATGAAATTATTGATATCATGGACGTTTCTATACCTACAGCAAATATTCCAGAGTATTTGAGGAGATGTAACAAAATTGCCAAAAATTTAGGATTGAAAATCGTAACTTATGGACATGCTGGAGACGGTAATGTGCATCAACACCCTTTGAAGTGCGAGGATGGAAAAGAAAAGTATGAAAAGTTTAAAAGAGAGGCATTTAAGATTGCAAAGGAGCTTGGTGGATTTATTACAGGTGAACATGGTGTTGGATTTGTAAAAAAGAATAATTTGGCAGAGTTTTTAAGTCAAAGCGAATTGGAGCTGATGAAAGGTATAAAAAAGTTGTTCGATCCCAACGGCATAATGAACCCCGGTAAGGTCATTGATGCTTAAAATTTGCATGACTTAATGTCAACTTCAATGATTTCACCATTTGGCTCAACTTCCTTAAATATTTGACCTTCAAAACGATAAACTTCTGCATCAACCAACCAGCAGTCAGGTGGTAAGCCAGCTTTCATACACGTTTGGGATAAAAATTCTTCAGCATCCATGTTATATTCTACTGCTACTTGTGGCAATAACAACCCCGAATAAATTCCTTTCTTAACAATTAAACCATGCTTTCCTATCTCTACATGCTTTGGCAAGTCAATCGGCTTAGCATTAATTTTTTCAGGCTTTGTTAAAATTGTCACCTCTACAACTATTTCTTTCATCTCCTCCAGTTTTACTGGCGGGAATCTTGGATCTTCGGTGGCTGCAGCTATGGCTGATTCTATTATTGCCTCATCAAGTCTTTTTACTGGATATGGGAATCCTATGCATCCTCTAAGCAGACCTTGTTTTGTTAACGTTGTGAAAACCCCTCTTTTTTCTTCAAACACACCAGGATATCTTTCTTTTATAATTTTGCCCTTAGCAAGATATGTTTCTATTGCTTTTCTTGCAAGTTTTACAGCCTTTTTGCCATCTTCAAGCGTTAATAGCATGGTTTAACTTAACGTTCAAAATTATAAACCTTTTTCCCAGAATTTAATATCTAAAATTTTCATTTTAAAAAGCTCAAAGTTGTTGTATTCGAATATCAATACAGTATCTGAATTTTTACGTTTAACAAAAACTTTCTTTTTAACATCCATTTTCTTAAACAACTTGTCTCCCGCCTTTGTTTGAGGTACCGCACCCAGTAAAAGAGGATCAAATTGCAACTTTCCAACAAAAAAAACTGGACTATCGTCCATTTTGAATTTATTAATGTTGCTAACGTTAAACCTCAATCTTAAAACTTCTTTATTGCTTTTGTAAATCTTCAAAACAGCAGGATTTCCTTTGAACTCTTCTATTATTGCCAATTCATTAAAACATAGTAAATCCTCCATACTCATCTTTCCCCTGTTTAAGTATCTCCAATTCATGAATTTTGCCAACACTTTTGAAAAACGTCTTGTTTTTTTACTCGGTTTTCTCGATGTTGTCAGAATCATGATCCAAAAGACAAACTAGGTATTTTCCATCTGCAAAACCGTAAAGCTTGTTATTAACTTTTAAGGGAATTAATATCTCATTTTCTGCATCTTTAACGTTGTCAATCTTTCTAACATTGACTATATCAAAGTCCTCAACTCTGACTGCTAAAAACTCTGCTTTATCGATAACCTCAAAATCTTTTTTCAACATTATGGGCATTATACTGTAGGAATTTCCATAATATTCCCCTATTTCTTCTCCAAACAGTAATTCTTGCAGTATTTTATTGTAAAACATCCAGTCCCCCTCAATAAGTTGTTGTCTTGGAAAGCTACTTAGAGTTTGAATTATCAGCTCTGCATTCTTTTTTTCATGAATCCAATTGCAATCTTTGCAACTCCAGATGTAATTTCCACTCGAAGAGACTTTTATCTCGCCAAGATCGCAAATTAGACACGGATAAAAAGGGCAGTAGCAGAAGGAGCAATCTTGCCCTTCAAAGTGGCATGGATAGTATTTGCACTCATAAGTTGGGCCGTATAAACCGTTTAATGCTTTAAATAACTCTATTAAAGTTTTTTCTCTGAGCTCATTCATAAGTTCACCTTCTAAGCATCGCAACCATGTCGCCAACTTCAACGCCTATGTCTCTTGCAACTGGCTCACACTTGGCAGTCAATAGGAATGCTATTGGTTTGAATCTTGCATTTGATAGGCTTTCATAGTTGGCCATCCCTTTAGCAATTATCACATCAGCCTCTTCAAGTTTTTCCAACGTAACTTTTGGCAATTCTTCCTCTATTATTCCTATAGCCCCCATACCGTTGGTTAACAAATTGTCAGCTATTTTATCAACACCTGCAAGCTTGGCATCCTCAATTGTTGCGTCACTTATTATTGGTTTTCCTCTAACAACGACCGTAAGTTCCTTGCAAAGTTTTTTTATCTCTTTCATAAATATCGTATCAACCACTATTTCTCCAGCATTGTCGGTTAGATAAACGACTTTTCCTCTGCAAAGAGCCCTTATTTCATTGAGATCGTCTATAGCTAAACCTCTCGAATACTGCTTTTCAAAAAAAATCATAAAATCATCTTCAGCAACTCTGTGCCCCATAACACCATAATCAAATGTATTTGCAATTATTGAAGCAATTGCAGAAGCTTTAAAAACATCTTCCTGCTTTTTCACAAATTCGTCGATTGGTTTCAAAAACTTTAACGCTACTTGATTTGCTTTGTCTTTAACGGCCTTGTAAGGGTCTTCGACGCCAAGTACTTCATACACTTTCCTATGCATCTTAGTAGCTATGTGTGCATTTATTTTTCTCTTTGGATACTCTTCATTTAAAATTTCAATTGATACTCTTACAGCATTAAATATTTTTTCCTCATCTTCTGTTGCCATCTTGCTTTCTAAGTAAACCCTGTTCAATAAACAAGC
>JAGGXN010000180.1 GCA_021163065.1 Archaeoglobaceae archaeon
AATTAAAATACATCCAAAATTGATATATCTTTTTGTTTTCAAGTTTTCTTAAATGAAATGCAGAATTTGTGATGGCAAAGCCTACTCTAAATCTATTCCTCTCTGCCCGAAATGTGCTAAGAGTGAGGATGCTTTAATTTATCTTTCAGAAATTCATGAAGGACTGGAAAAAATTGGTAAAAAGTCGAGATTTAAATGCAAACTTTGTTCAAATGAATGCGGATTAGATGAAAATGACGTTTCGCTTTGTAGATTGAAATACGTTAAAGATGGAAAAATGTATTCATTAACGACTTCGAGAAAAGCTGTAATGAGCTATTATGAAGATCCTTTGCCAACTAATTGTTGCAATGCATGGTTTTGTAAAGGTAGCAAGCTGATTGGCACGAATTTGGCCGTTTTCTACTACGGCTGTAACTTTGATTGTTTGTATTGCCAAAATTGGACGCACAAAAGGGTTGATACTGCAAGAACTGTTAAGCTTGAGGAGATAGTTGAATACTCTTTGAAGGATAGAATTAAATGCATTTGTCATTTTGGTGGTTCTCCAGAACCTCAAATAGCGTTCGCAATTAAATTCAGTCAAGAAGTTTTAAAACAAAGAGATGTTATGATTTGTTGGGAATGGAATGGTGCTGGAAGGAAAAGTTTGGCTTTGAAAGCGGCGAAACTTAGTTACGAAAGCAACGGAACTGTAAAATTCGATTTAAAAGCTTGGAACGATAATCTGCACAAAATTTTGACTGGAAGGAGCAATAAGCAAACGTTGAAGAATTTCGAAAAGATATACGAGCAATACAGGGTCGTTTCTGCAACAACTCTACTAGTTCCATACTACGTTGACAAAGATGAAGTTGAGGGGATAGCCAAATTCATAGCTAACATAGATAATACTATTCCATACAGCCTGTTGGTTTTCCATCCTGACTACAAGCTTAACGACATGCCTGTAACGCCAAAGAAGCAAGTTATGGAATGCTACAATGTTGCAAAAAAGCATTTAAAGAATGTGAACATAGGCAACTTACACCTGCTGGGGTGGTAAAATGGATTCGCTGTTTGAGAGAAAGCTTGAAAAAGTTATCGAAAGCGTAGAAAAAAATACCGATTTGTTGATAGAGAAGAGTGAGGAATTTTACAAAGGCTTACTTTATGGATACTACTGGGCTTTTATCGAGCTTTTCTACTCAAGAACACCCAACAAAGAAGAAATAGAGGACATAATTAAGTTCTTTAATGACAAAAAGGGGAAGCTTAAGATTTGAGATTGATTATCTGCATTATCTTTTCGTGCAACTGCCTAATTATTTTCTTTTTATCTTCCATTAACACAACATCTTCCTCACCCAATACGTAGATGTTCAAAGCAAATGGGCTTGGGTAAGGAATTCTAACAATTTTTATCTCCATTTTCTTTGCTTTATTCAAAAAATCAATTGCATTGGCTAAGTCCATCGAATCTTCCATTATCTCCCTGTAAGTCTCTCTCAACACAACAAAATCTGGATAATATCTCTTTAACATCCTTAACAAGGAATCTGCATTGAATTGCTGTCTCCAAACACTTTTTTCTCTTCCCAAGTAGTTTCTTAAAATCATCATTGATCTGACTGCTACGTGCCTAAATCTCCTTCTAAGCATTTCAGTCTTATCCAACGATCTTTTCAAATCACTCTCAAAATTTTCTGGATTGAAAAGCCTCTGAATCTCTGAATCCTTTAATTTTTTACTTTTTGGCAAAATTAATGCGAATCCATTATCGTTTAAAGCCATTTGGACGTTGCAATCCTTTAGCAATCCAACTCTGTAACCAAAAACTCTTGCCAATGCGTTGTTTGCTCTACGCCCTACTAAGGTGTGGAAAAAGTAATAATTTTTATCCTCTTCAAGCTTTTCAACAACAATTCTTTTGTCATTGGGGATTTCACTAAACAATTTTTGCTCTTTAAAATAATTTAAGATTGCCTTTGCAGCTCTTTCATCAATTCCATAGTTTTTGACTAAAAATTCAACGTCGTTTTTATCAACTAACTTTTCAACCAATCTCCTAAATCTCTGAATTCTTAAGGCTAAATCGTAGCTTAAAGGCAATTGTTCAGAAAACCAGCTTGGAACTGTTGGCTTCTCACCCTCAACTTCCTCAACAATCAAATTCATTCCCTTGGATTTTAAAAATCTAAATGTTCTTCCAGCTAAAACAAAAATATCTCCTTTTATCAATCTTTCAGCAAATTCTTCCTCTACTTTTCCTACCCTCTTTCCCTCTTTTGTTATGACAGATATTGCAACCTCATCCGGAATCGTTCCAACATTTAAGTAATAAATTGGTCTTATTAGCTTCCCCCTTTTACCGAAAACTCCCTCTTTTTCGTCAAACCATATTTTGCCGTAAACTCTCTTTGACTCCAACTCTGAATAGTTGCCAGACAAGTATCTCAAAACTGAAATTAATTCCTCTTTCGTTAAATCCTTGTAAGGATACGCTGCCCTTATAAGTTTTAAAGCTTCGTCGACACTCCACGTCTTCTCTATGGCCATTCCAACAATGTGTTGGCAAAGAACATCCAATGGTTTCTTAGGTATGTAGATTTTGTCCAGTCTTCTGTCTAAAGCTTCCTTGGCTAAAACGGTGCATTCAACCAGATCGTCTTGGTCAACGACAACTATTCTGCCAATCGATACTTCATGCAATTTATGTCCACTTCTTCCAATTCTTTGCAAAGCTCTATTAATGCTCTTTGGTGAGCCTAATAAAATAACGAGGTCTATATAGCCTATGTCAATTCCCAATTCCAAGCTTGTTGACGAAACAACACATCTAAGTTTGCCCTCCTTTAACTCTTTCTCCACTTCAAATCTAACCTCTTTTGATAGCGAAGAATGGTGAGCCTTTATCGGCAAATCCAATCTTTTCTTTAAGTAGTAAACAACTCTTTCAGTTGCGCTTCTTGTGTTTGTGAATATTAAGGTTGTTCTGGATTTTTTTACCATTTCAGCAAGCAAATCATACAGTCTTTCGCTAATCTCCTCAGCAGTGATGTTGAAAAAATCGTCAATTGGTGATACTACCTTTATGTCTATTTTCTTTTCAAAAGTTACATCGGCAATTAAACAATCTCTTGGTTTCCCATTTTTGTAACCAACTAAAAACTTTGCAACCTCCTCCAATGGATGGATTGTCGCAGACAGCCCTATTCTGACCATCTTGTCCTCTTGGATCCTTTGTAGTCTTTCTACTGATAAGCTTAGATGAGAACCGCGCTTGTTTTCTGCTATTGCATGAACTTCGTCGATTATTAAAAATTTGACTTTTCTCAATGCTTTCGAAAATTTTGGGCTCGACAATACGATTGCGAGGGTTTCAGGTGTGGTTATTAATATGTGAGGTGGTTTTCTTACCATTCTCTGCCTTTCTGATTGGTCGGTATCTCCAGTTCTTACAGCAATTCTGATCTTTTGCAGTTTAATTCCCTTTTTTTCAGCTAATTTGTAAATCTCCTCTAATGGCTTTTCCAAGTTTTTTCTTATGTCATTGTTTAAAGCTTTTAATGGAGAGACGTAAATAACATAAACGCGATCCTCAAGATCGTTTTTTTCAGCCTTTTCAACCAACAAGCTTATTGCAGACAAAAATGCTGCCAAAGTTTTTCCACTTCCGGTTGGAGATGATATTAGTATGTTGTTTCCTTTAAACGCTTCGACGATTGAATATCTCTGTGGTGGTGTGAAGGAGTTATATTTGGATAAAAACCATTCACTAACCAAGGGATGCAGGGATTTAAGGATTTCCTCATCGGTGTAAGCCTTGCCCTGTTTGATCATTTCACAAATTGAATGGATTTAATGTTACCTTCTGCAGATCTCAACAAAGTTCTTGTAGAACTCAACTCCCTTTTCAGTGTGATAAACTTCAGGATGCCATTGTACGCCGTAGATTGGCTTTGATTTGTGTTTTAAAGCCTCTACTTTACAAATGTCTGATTCTGCTAAAATCTTTAAGCTTTCTGGAAGCTTTTTAACCTCATCAGCATGACTTGCCCAGACCTTTAAAATCTTTGGCAAGCCTTTAAAAATTTCGTCATCTTCGATTATTCTAACAGTAACCTCAGCATAACCTCCTAATTCACCTTTCCCAACTTCTCCGCCAAAAACTTTTGCAATTAATTGATGTCCTAAGCAAATACCTAAAATCGGAATGTTCAACTCCTTAACGTAATCTTCACACTTTCCAGTTCTATCTAAAGATGGCCCTCCACCTAAAACGAGTCCGTCTAAGTCTTTTAACTTTTCAACAGGTGTTGTGTTATCAATTAATTTCGTTTCCACCCCCAGATCTCTGAGTGTTCGATGAATTAAATGGTTATATTGTCCATAGTTGTATACAACGTAGATTTTCACAAAGTCGTTATGATAACAAGAGTTATAGTTTTTACTGTTAAAGTTTTTAAATTTTAATTTGTAGATTTTACATGTTTTTTAAAAAGATTTAAAAAAAGAAAAACGGGTTAAAAGGACTGTTCAGCTGTTAATTCAAAAATGGAAATATTTTTAAACTTCCATTTTTTAATCTTAGCAGAAAGGAGGGTTAGTATGAGCACGATCTTAGTTATTGGCGGCGGCATTGCTGGCCTAACAGCAGCCATTGAAGCGGCAGAGACTGGCTATGACGTAATTATAGTGGAAAAAAATCCTTACCTTGGAGGAAGGGTTGCTCAACTAAGAAAATATTTCCCAAAACTTTGTCCTCCTTATTGCGGATTGGAAATATTTTTCAAGAGAATTAAGAGCAATCCAAAGGTGAAAATATTTACAATGGCAGAAGTAGTAAGCATTGAAGGTGAAGCAGGAAACTTTGATGTAACGATTAAGATTAATCCAAGGTACGTCAACGACAACTGCACAGCGTGTAACGAGTGCGTTGAGGTATGCCCTGTTGAAAGACCAAATGAATTTAACTTTGGGATGGACAAAACGAAAGCGATATACTTGCCACATGAAATGGCTTTTCCCTTAAAATACGTTATAGATCCAGAATACTGCAAGAAGGATGAATGCAAAGCATGTTTAAGTGCTTGTAAGTATAGTGCAATTGATTTTAACATGGAACCAAAAACAATGAAAGTTAACGTCAGCTCGATCGTTGTTGCAACTGGCTGGAAGCCTTATGATGCTTCAAATCTCGACAATTTGCTACCCGAACATCCAGACGTTATAACGAACATGATGATGGAAAGATTAGCAGCATACAACGGTCCTACGAAGGGCAAGATCGTAAGACCGTCAGATGGAAAAGAAATTGAAAGCATAGCATTCGTGCAATGCGCAGGATCGAGAGATGAGAATCATTTGCCATACTGCTCAGCAGTTTGTTGCTTAGCAACATTAAAGCAAGCTACATACGTTAGAGAACAATACCCAGATGCGAAAGTTTACATCTTTTACATCGATATTAGAGCGTTGGGTAGGTATGAAGACTTCTTTGCAAAAGTTCAGGCAGACGAAAACGTTGTGCTAATCAAAGGTAAGGTTGCAAAGATTGAGGAAAGCGAAGATGGTTTAATTGTTATTGCTGAAGACACAGCTACTGGCGTAAAAACAAGGCAAAAGGTTGACATGGTTGTTTTAGCAACGGGTATGCAACCTTCATCGTCAGAATACAAGATTCCAGGAATTGAATACGATGATTACGGGTTTGTTGTGCCAAAAGACGGAATAATTGCCGCTGGAGTAGCAAGAAAACCAGCAGACGTTGCATCGTGTAATGAAGATGCTACTGGAGCAGCGTTGAAGGCTATACAGGTTGTTAGGAGGAGGTAATATGGCTGAGGAGGAGAAGGTTGAAAAGAAGCTTGGCGTTTATATCTGTACGGGCTGTGATATCGATCTTCTGGATATTGAAAGGCTTAAAAAGGTCGCACAGGAAGAGTATAACGTTGAAGCTAAGGTCCATCCACATTTGTGTGGGGAAGGCGTTAAAATTATAGAGGATGATATAGCCAATGGTGTAAACACAATTGTTATAGCAGCCTGCTCTCCGAGAGTAAATACAGATGTCTTCAATTTTGAAAACTGTATTGTTGAGAGGGCAAACCTAAGAGAAGGAGTTGTTTGGTGTCAAGAAATCAATGAAGAAACGAAAGAAGAAGTTCAAAGGATGGCTGAAGATTATCTAAGAATGGCAATTGTTAAAGCGCAAAAATCTGAGTTGCCAGAGCCGTATATCGAAGAAACTTCCAAAGACATACTTGTTGTTGGTGGTGGAATAACTGGACTTACTGCTGCCTTAGAAATTGCAAAGGCTGGGTATAATGCGTATTTGGTTGAAAAAGAAGATGAGCTTGGAGGTTGGATGGCTAAGTATTACAAATCTCTGCCAACGAAACCTCCATACACAGAAATTGAAGATCCAATAGTTTTCAAGAAAATTGAAGAAGTTAAGAACAATGATAGGATAAAGGTTTACACATCAACGATTATTGAAGAAATAAATGGACAACCAGGAATGTTTGATGTCAAAGTTAGCAGAAATGGTAGTGTTGAAGAATTTAGGGTTGGAGCAATTGTTGTTGCAACTGGTTGGAAGCCTTATGAAGCTGAAAAGCTTGAAGAGTTGGGCTATGGAAAATATCCGGGAGTCATTACGAATGTTGAAATGGAGGAATTGGCAAAGAACGGAAAGATTGTTGTAAATGGAAAGGAAGTTAAGAGTGTTGCATTTATTCAATGTGCTGGGCAGAGAGATGAGAATCATTTGCCATACTGCTCTTCAGTTTGTTGCTTAGTTACTTTAAAGCAGGCTAAATACGTTAGAATGCTAAACGATGGAATTGCTTACGTATTCTATAAAGACATGAGAACACTTGGACTTTGGGAAGACTTTTACAAATCCATACAAGAAGACGAGGGAATATTTCTGACTAAGGGGGACGTCAAGAACATTTACGAAGAAGATGGTAAATTGGTTGTTGAAGTTGAAAACACGCTGCTTGGTGAGCCGATTACCGTTAAAGTAGATTTAGTTGTTCTAGCAACCGGTATGGTTTCAACGCTAAAGGGGCTTTACACTGTAAAAGAAGAATTCCCGGATGAAAAGGCAGTTCCATACAAGCATATAGTGGATCTGCATCCAATAAAGAGTGAGGAAGAGGTTGAGGAATTGGCTAAAAAAGGACACATCCTAAATCTACAATACAGGCAGGGACCAGAATTGCCAACTTTAAGATATGGTTTTCCAGACTCGCATTACATATGTTTCCCCTACGAAAGCAGAAGACTTGGAATTTACGCTGCAGGATGTGTTAGAGCGCCAATGGATGCAGTTGCATGTATGGATGATGCTGCCGGAGCAGCCTTAAAGGCTATACAGGCTGTTGAATTAGTTTCTAAAGGTATGACGACGTTTCCGAGAACGGGTGACATCGACTATCCGCAATTCTTCTTACAGAGGTGTACGCAATGTAAGCGCTGCACTGAAGAGTGCCCATTCGGTGCTTTAGATGAAGATGAAAAAGGAACACCAATGCCAAATCCGCTAAGATGTAGGAGGTGCGGTATATGCTTTGGAGCCTGTCCAGAGAGAATCATATCTTTCAAGCAGTATAGCATTGATGCTGCAACATCTATGGTTAAGGCCATACACGTTCCACCAGAAGAAGAAGGAGTGCCAAGAATACTGATATTTGCATGTGAAAATGATGCCTATCCTGCATTGGACATGGCTGCCATGAATAGAATGAAATATAGCCCATACGTTAGAGTAATTCCAGTTAGGTGCCTTGGTTCAGTAAACGTTGTATTCATTGCAGATGCAATGTCAAGGGGTATTGATGGCGTTTTAATGCTTGGATGTAAATTTGGTGAAGATTATCAATGCCACTTCATAAGAGGTTCCGAGCTTGCAAACAGGAGAATGGAAAACATTAAAGAAACCCTAGACAGGCTAATGATAGAGTCTGAAAGGGTGAAGATTCTTGAGGTAGAAATCACTGATTTCGATAAACTGCCAAAGATCATTGATGATTTCGTTGAGGAGATAAAGGAGCTTGGATTTAATCCGTTTAAAGGATTCTGAGGTGATAGCATGGAATTAGATCCAAATTTTTCAAAAAAGTTGATGAGTTTGGGTGGAGAGTCTTTGAAAAAGTGCTATCAATGTGCTACATGCTCAGTAATTTGCCCGATTAGTCCAGACGAAAATCCATTTCCAAGGAAAGAAATGATATGGGCACAGTGGGGGGCTAAAGATAAGCTTTTGAAGGATGTTGATGTTTGGCTCTGCCACCATTGCAATGACTGCTCCGAATACTGTCCAAGAGGAGCTAAGCCGGGAGAAGTTTTAGCAGCCATAAGAGCGGCTCAAGTTCAAACATATACATGGCCATCGTTTATAGCAAAAATCATGGCACATCCAGCATCTTTCATACTGTTTCTCGCAATTCCAGCTATATTGATTTACGCTGTATTGCAATATGCAAGAGCCAACCTCGGATGGGGTTACATACCAGAAGGAGATATAGTAATGTCTCACTTCATTCCGCACACCTACGTTGAAATTGCAGGCTTTATTGTTGGCGGATTTGTTGGCTTGGTGGCATTAATTAGTGCATATCGTTTCTGGAATGCAATTACTGAAGGATGGGCTAAGGTTTACGACATAGAGGCAGTTGATGACATGGAAATGGAAATAAAGTCGAGAAAAGGGTTCTGGCAATCTGCTTTGGCAGCGTTGTGGGATATAATAACTCACAACAGATTTAAAGAATGTGGAGTCTCCAATTACAGGTATTTTGCACACTTGATGATGTTCTACGGCTTCATATTGTTGGGGATCTCCACGTTAGGGGCGGTAGTTTATCTACAAATGGGAATGGAGCTATCCTTACCACCAACAGATCCAGTAAAAATAGTTGGCAACTTAGGCTTCATTGCACTATTTGCAGGAACAACGTGGGTAATATTCAAGAGATTTAGCGATCCAGAAAAGCTTGGCTTAGGTTCATACTTTGACTGGTTCTTCGTCATAATTCTTTACTTGGTTGCAATAACGGGAATAGCAATAGAACTCGCAAGGTTGGCTGGAAGTGTTGCAGCATACTATATCTACTTAGTACACCTTGTTTTTGTGTTTACACTGCTAACTTATGCGCCATACTCGAAGTTTGCACATCTACTTTACAGAGCAATAGCCTATGTCTATTCAGAAAGTACTGGAAGGAAGGCAGAAAAAACTGTAGAAAAAACTTAAATTTTATTTTTTTAATTGTAAAAACACTCTCCGGAGAATATTTTAGTGCCATTATCCAAGATTAGACCTCCATCCTCATCTATGCTTAAAGCCTTTCCGGAGTATTCTTTCCCTCCAATTTTAATTAAAACTTTTTTTCCAATTGTGTCTGATTTTTCAATCCATCTTTTTTTAATTCTGTCCCATTCACCTTCAAGCAGCCTATTGTAATAGAAATCAAACTTTTTTATTGTTTTCTCAAAAACATCACTTAACTTTGTTTCTTTAATTTGGGAAATCGATACCGCTTTATCTTCTAGTTCTTTGGGGATTCTATTTTTAACGTTTATTCCAATTCCGACAATTGTTAATAATGCGTTTATTTCGCCAACAATTTCGCAAAGGATGCCGCAAACTTTTTTCCCATCAATAAGAACGTCGTTCGGCCACTTTATTCTAGCATTCAATTTTAATTCATTTAGAGCTTCACACACAGCTAAGCCAGATGTTAACGTTATTTTTGGAATGTTCTCTATTGATAAATTCGGTTTTAGTGTTATTGAAAAGTAAAGCCCACCATAGTCGCTAAACCATCTTCTCCCCAACCTTCCTTTGCCTGCAGTTTGCGTTTCTGCAAAAATTAAAGCATTGGCCCTACCAATTTTCTTTGCAAACTCATTTGTTGAGTCTATCTCTTTAAAATAGTAAATCTCTCTGACCAAATTTACGTTATTTTTTTTCAAAATTGAAGCAATTTCGTAAATCGAAATCTCAGGTTTACTTATTAGTTTGTATCCTTTGCCCTTTCTCGCCTCAATAACGTATCCCATGCTTTTAAGCTTAGAAATTATCTTCCATACGGAAGTTCTACTGAGGTTAAGTTTTTTGGAAATTTTATCGCCAGAACACCAGTCTTCAATCGTTTCAATTATCTTTGTTGTATTATCTTTCCAAATTTCGATTTTGTACATAAGATTTTGTACATAAAAAATAAATTAGCCCTTTGCAACCCCTAAAGGCAAGAGTCTTGCAACAAGTTTCGAAATTCCCGCTCTATGGACGACATCAACGACGTCATCACTCATCTTATACGCTTGTGGGGCTTCTTCAGCCAGCAAAGCTCCATGCGTAGCTTTAACATAAATTCCCTGCTTGGCTAAGCTTTCTTTTACAACATTACCTCTCAACTTCCTTTTTGCAGCAGCCCTACTTAAAACTCTTCCACTTCCATGGCAGGTAGAGCCAAAAGTTTCTTCCATGGCCTTTTGTGTTCCAACCAAAACGTAGCTTGGAGTTCCCATGCTTCCAGGAATTAAGACTGGTTGCCCAATTTTTCTGTAGTCTTCAGGAATTTCCTTAGAGTTTGGTCCAAAAGCCCTAGTAGCTCCTTTTCTATGGACACAAACTTTGATTTTCTTCCCATCAATTTTATGTTCCTCAAACTTTGCTATGTTGTGAGCAACATCGTAGATTAATCTCATATCTAAGTCATCACTGCTCATTTTGAAGATCTTTTCAAACGTCTCTCTAACCCAGTGGGTTATTATTTGTCTGTTACACCATGCGTAATTGGCTGACGCAGCCATTCCTGCAAAGTAATCTCTACCCTCTTTACTGTTTAGCGGTGCACAAGCAAGCTGCCTGTCTGGCAACGATATCTTGTACTTTTTAACAGCCCTATCCAAAACTTCAAGGAAATCACTACAAACCTGATGACCAAGGCCTCTACTACCACAATGAATCATGACAGTTACCATTCCTTCATTCAATCCCATAATCTTCGCTGCCTCATCATCAAAAATCTTGTCAACGTATTGGACCTCTAAAAAGTGATTTCCACTTCCAAGTGTTCCAAGCTGCGGTTTACCCCTATTTCTTGCCTTCTTACTAACAACGTCTCCTCTTCCCCCCTCCAAGGCTCCATTTTCTTCGCAGTGCTTTAAGTCTTCTTCGTTTCCGTATCCATTTTCTATAGCCCATCTAGCTCCTTCAACAAAAATTTCGTCCAATTCTTTATCTGTAACTTTTAATCTTCCTTCACTACCAACCCCAGATGGCACTGCTACAAATAATGCATCTATCAGCTCTTTAATTCTGCTTTTAACTTCATCAACCTTTAAATTGCTCCTCAAAAGCCTTACACCACAGTTGATGTCAAAACCGACACCGCCTGGTGAGACAACACCATTATCCAAATCAAAAGCAGCAACACCACCGATTGGAAAACCATAACCAACGTGAACGTCTGGCATGACTAAGGATGCTTTCTGAATTCCAGGCATTGTTGCAACGTTTGCTGCCTGCTCTACTGCATCCTTTTCCAAGATATTCATGAGCTTTCTGCTTATGTAAAAATAAGCGGGAACTCTCATTCCTGGCTTGTAACCTTTAGGCAGTTCCCATTTATAATCTGTAATCTTCTTCAATATATTCTCCATTTTTATCACCCTTTCGTTTTTCTAAGGACTTTCCTTAAAACCCTTTCTAATTACTCTTTGATCATTCTAACTAGATCATTTACATCAAGAACTTTATCGTATTTTTCCTTTCTAATCTCCTTGCTTGATAAGTCTATCTTCACTCGTTTTAAAAAATCCCTGAAATCTGGGTTTTCGTATGCAAGTTTGTTTATAGTATCCCAATCTAGTTCTTTTTGCTTTGCTGGAAAGACAATTTCTGAAGAATCGGGGTCTTTTACATCGATTCTTATAATACCAATTCCAAATGAAGTGGACAGCCTTTTTAGCTCTGAAAGTAACTCATCACTCTCATCTATGTTTGCAGCAACTAAGTAGCCTTCATTAGCCCAAGAAGAATTAGAAACTGCTTGAAAGAAGGCTTCTCTAAGATTGTGGAACCCCAATTCTCTCTTTATTTCAAATGAGTATAGCTTTATTGATGGATGTCCTATTTCTTTGGCAAAATCTGTAACTTCGCTTCTCCATTCTTCAATTGGAAAATACACTCCAACCATGTCTGGATGCAACCATTGTGTATATCTCCTTTTGTTTGATTTTTCATGATAAATCGTTTTTGTGTATATTCCCATGTAGGTGTAGGCGAAATAAGTTAAAAATGGATGCAGCTCCCTTTCAGAATATCTCACTCTCCTAGGCATTTCAATTTTACCCATCTCTCTTTCCTCTATTTTCCTTAATTCCTCTTGAGAAACTAAATTTTTTAAGAAAAACTTTCTTGGATTTGAATATATCTTAACGAATGGCGAGTTAGGATTGTCTTTTACATCAATATGCAATTGTGCGCCTATGGCTCTCCAAGGTGTTTTACCCTGAGTATCGCAGAGTTTATCATATCCTTTCTTTACAGCAATTTCCCAAATTTCTTTTACTGCTAAAGGACGTTTTTCCTCCTCAAGAATCCTTTTAGCCAGTTCTTTGAATGTAAGCTTCTTCATCACAAATTCCAGTTTTGTAAGTTGTAAAAAATCTTTTTCCTCTCTATTATTTTGTTGATTACTTCGCTTTCACTTTTATCTGCGGATAAAATAGATACTACTGGGTCTTTACTCTCATAAGTTTGATTGACAAATGGAATGTCGGCAAAAAAGGGATTTCCAATTGGTGAGCATCGTATATCAACTTTTTTATCTGCAAAGAGTATTGCTCTTGCTGCAAGTCTATAAAATTTCGGTATCTCAACTTTTTCACCAAAAAAACCTTTTACATGCAATTTGAATAAATTAGTATCGCAACTCCACTCTATGCTGTCTAAGGAACCCTGAAATCTTGGATTCAATTCAAGAACATATGGTTTGTCTGCCAAAATAAAATCTACGCCTACAGAACCCAATAAATCGAATAAAGAAGCAGTCTCTACTGCTATTTTTATAAGCTCGTTTTTTTCTTCGCTATCAACAATGAAAGGTGTTAAATTTCCGCAGTATCTAAAACCATCAGCGTTCATTTCTTTCCAGCCAACAAACATTTTGTTTATCGCTATGGGCACAACATAATTTTCAGATGCAATTAAAGAGACAGAGCAAGGAATTCCATCAATGTACCTTTGGTAAATATAATCACTTTTTTCAGCTTTATTTAGTTCATTTAAAAAATGGATTTCCTCTCCGCCTCCACCCTTTCTTGGTTTTGCAATAATCTTCTTGAAGTCTTCTTCATTTTTAGATACTAACTCAGGAAAGGGAATTCCCGCATTTTCAAGCCTTTTGTAAAACCTCAATTTATCAACGACTTCTTTAATAGCTTTATGTTCTGATCCGAGTATTGGTGCATTTAACTTTAAATCTTCAAAGCCCGATGTTAGAACAACGTAAGCGCCACTTTCCTCTGCCAATCTTGTTGCTTGTTTCCCTATTCTTTCAGATTTAATTTTTTCAACTCTTTCAGCATACAAAAAAAGATCGGCATCAAAATAATTTGTTAATGCTAGAACCTTGTATCCAGCCTTTCTTGCTGATTGAACAACGTTTCTTACGTTGTTGCCAATAACTAAGATGCTATTCATCTTTGCATTTTATAGCTTTACGTATTACATCCTCATCTTCACTTCTATAAATTTCATCCACGCTTCCATCACCAATTAAGTCTAATCCACGGATTATGACTACTGGCGTTCCATCTCCGCCCTCGCCCATCAACAAATTTGCAAATGCGGCAATTTCGTCTGCAACACATTCAACCGTTATTTCCAATACATTGCCATAAAGATCCTTCTTGCCAATCCAATTCTTCATAGCTTTTACTCCTGAAACGCCAATTGCAAAGCCTACAACACCCCTTCTAAAGCATCTACCATTTGTGTCGGTGATTATTACACCAACTTTCTTTCCGGTAAGTTCCTCAATCCTTTTTCTAATTTTTTCTGCACTCCTTTGAGGATTTAGTGGCGGTAATAGGATCTTCCCTTTCTCAACATTTGACGCATCTATACCTGCATTGATGCAGATGTTTCCAAACTTTGCCTTAACAAGCAAAATTGGATAATCGATTAGCACTTCATCGCTCTCATCTAAAACTGCTTGGATTATTCTTGCATCTTTTCCAAGTCTTTTTGCAATATTCAAAGCCTTCTCGCTCGGAATATAATCATTTAAATCTTTAATCCTCCCTTCAGCTTTTGAAACCACAGTTGAACATATAACGACGATGTCTTTGTTTTCAATTTCAAACCTTGAGGAAATTATGCCGGCTAAGTCATCGCCCTTTTTTATCAGTGGTATGCCTTCAACAACGAAAGCTTTAATCATGCCTTAATCTTTGATAGATATGCGAAAATTACGTTCATCAATTCATCTTTTGTTAACCTCTTTTGCCCAGCACCTTGGGCTAAGTCCTTTCTGCCCCCACCACTCCCCTTTATGCGCTTCCCTATCTCTTTTATCAAATCTCTTGCATCTATCTCAGTCCCGCTAAATGCAACAACACTGACTTTGCCGCTTGCACTCATTAAACAACCAACCAAGCCACGCTTAGCTAATGCATTTCCAAGCTTAATCATTTCCTGCATGTCAGCGTCGATTAACTCGGCGACAACTTTTATGGAATTGTATTCTTCAGCCTCTTTTTCTAGCATTTCAGCCTTTAAGCTTGCTATCTCTTCCTTAAGCTTTTCTATTTCCTTTTTCTGCTCTTTCCACTCTTCAAAGAATCTATTTACAGTTTTTGGAAGCATTGAGGGTTCAACTCTTAAAGTTTTGCTTGATTCTTTCAGATACCCCTCAATTCTGTCCATATATTCTAAAGCTGCTTCTCCAGCAGCAAACTCGAATCTTATTACCCCATCTTGTATTGACTCAACCCTCAAAATCTTAATCACTCCAATTTCGCCAGTTGAGCTGCAATGCGTGCCTCCGCAAGCTTGTACGTCATCGCCAACCTTAACAATTCTAATTTCCCTGCCTGGAGGAACGCCACCCTGATAAAGCCTAAAACCGTATTTCTTCTCAGCCTCAATTCTATCCATCCAGAACCATTTTATTGGTTTATTAGCCATGACTTCCTCATTTGCAACTTTTTCAATTCTTTCTATTTCCTTATCACTTGGTTTTTTGAAATGCGTAACATCAAGTCTCGCTTTGTCCCACTCCTTCTTTGCTCCTGCTTGCCATATGTGTTTGCCTAAAACGTTTTGTAAGGCATAGAGCAGAATGTGGGTTGCTGAGTGATGTCTCATATGCCTCAGTCTTCTCTTTTTGTCTATAACTCCTTTAACAACAGCATTAGCTTTAATTCCACCAGTTTTTTTCACTTTATGCAACACAACACCGTTTTCTTCGACAACATCAACAATTTCTATCTTTGAGCCGTTGAAGATAAAGTATCCAGTATCGTTGTCTTGCCCACCGCTTTCAGGATAGAATGCAGTTTTGTCTAAGATAACATAGCCATTTTCAACTCCTAAAACGTTTGCCTCAAACTCGAAAAGCTTGGGATCGTCATAGTAAAGCTTAACTGTTTTTGGATACTTTTCAACAAAATCTGGGGTTTCCTTTTCTTTCTTTTCAGCCTTTGTATGCCTTGCTGCTAATTCAGCATAGAAATCTTCAGGAATTTCAACTTCAACGTTCTTCTCTTTTGCAATCTTTAAAACAAGCTCAGCAGGAATTCCGTGAGAATCATAAAATTCTATCAGATCTTCCTTTTCTATTTTCTTTTTCCTTGAAATTGTCCTTTCAACCATTTTTAAGCCTTTTGATATCGTCGTTCTATATCTTCTTTCCTCTAAATCTAAGATTTCGTAAATCGTGTCCATTGGTATTTCGAATTCAAATCCAAGGATTTTTTTGTGCAACTCCAGTAAGTCGATTAATTTTAACGAAAACTCAAGCTCTTCAGCCAGTCTTAAGCTTCTCCTAATCATGAGCCTTGCTAAATAACCAGCTCCAGCATTTGAGGGTATTAACCCATCTCCGAGCATGAATAATATAGCCCTCGTGTGATCGGCTAGAGCGTAAACTTTTTCCATTGGATTAACAATTTTTTCTAAAACTTCAACATCAATTCCAAGATTTGAAGCAACTTTCCGCCTTAATTCGAGCAATTTCTCCCCTCTAAGCTCTCCCATTACTCCTGCGAGTTTTGAACTCTCTCCAATTATTCTTTTAACTTCTTCATCGTCTCTTGAAAATCCAACGTTGCTATTGCCAATAATCTCATCAATTACCTCTGGAAATGTTGCATCGTAAACCGTTGGCGTACCTTGGCTAGCCCAGACAAATCTTTCCAACCCGTAGCCGGTATCTACGATGTAGTTGTCCATTTTTCTATATCTTTCACCTTTGATTTCTATATCACCTTCAGGATGCACTTCTAAATTCATAAAAACAAGTGTAGCTAATTCTAACCCGCCAACTAAGGCTTCTAAACAAGGACCAGCATTTCCACCGCCAGCCCACGGCTCCTCTTTGTAAATTATGTCTTCCTTTTTAACACCCAATTCAACCAGCAAGTCTGTGCAGTATTCAACAGTTTCATTCTTCCAGTAAATCTCTTTTTGAGGATTGTTGAATGCGTGATGAGCCATCATCTCAAAAAGCGTGAGATGTCTGCCAGTTCTACCAACAGAATCTAGATCATCCATTCTTATACATGGTTGCGAAATTGTTAGTGGATTTGCTGGTGGTGGTGCAACTCCAGACGTTACAAAAGGTTGGAAGTCCGCTATGGAGGCTATTGTTAAATAGATGTCATCTCTCCATCTCGCTACAACTGGATACCTTTCAATCCTTGCATGATTCCTCTTTTCAAAAAAGCTTAAGTAATATTCTCTCATCTCATCCAGCTTCATTGATTTTTTGAATACTGGGTTGCCAATGAAGGAATAGCTCACGCATGGTGGATCGCCACAAACGTCTGTCTCTTTAATGCTCCAGAAATACTTTCCGCAAATTTTGCATTTTCTTCTAACAAATCCGTTATCAGAAAGATAGCTAATCTCAAGATACTCTTTTTCCATCATTGCGTTTTGAATCGCATCAAACAATATAATTCTTTTTGTTATTTCAGCTATTCAAGGACACTCCATAAAGTTGATATCGCCTTCTTTGCATTTCTAAATATTTACTTATGCCTTGTATTATCAATTTATCGCTAAATCCAAGGTCTTTTAGTATGCACGCTTTGAGTATAGTTTTTAATTTTGGAATCAATTTAGCTAATTTTTCAGCTGGAGGAATCTTTAACTCATGAGCGAGGCCATTTCTATAGTCAACTGTTTCACCAACAAAATTTTTAATAGTTTCTTTCACATCTTTTTCATCATATTTTTCCACGTCTTTTTCCAGTAATATCTTTTTTCCAACTTCTATTCCCAGAAAGTTTTCTAAAATATCCTTCTTTAGCTTTTGTCTTAGCGACTTTTCTTCTAGATACTTGATTTTATTCTTTAATGAATTCTCTATACTTTCTTCACTAAAACTGTATTTATGTTTATCTATAATTTCTTCAAACTCGCTTTTTAGGCTATTCCACACATTCTTCTCATCCTCCTTTTTGAACATAGATGTTTCAAATCTTGTTGAATGGTAAGCTTCCAACGCAAAAACACAAATCAAGAAATCTGTGTAAATGTTCTCTACCTCGTTGTGACGTGGTGAATCCAGTGAAATATGGATGTTAGTAATAATTTCAATTTTGCTTGGTTCATCTTTTCCCTTTGATTCTTTTCTTTTCTCTGATTTTTTTCTCAACTCTATCCATTTTCTTAAAAACTTGCCAAAGTCATTTTGAATGTCCTTGAATGTAAAGATGAATTCTGCTCTGGATAAATGATACCACAGATTAAAGTGAAACTGTTTAATAATATCAACTTCTCCTTTGCTTGATTTGCCTTTAAACTCCAGCAATCCAAAATCACAGGCAGAAACGAAGTTCAAAAATTGTCCAATGCTGTCTTCAATTTCCAAGCATTCTTTAAGACTTTTTTCAGAATTGAACTTCGCTTTAATATAAGCTTCCTTTCCATCAAAAACCAAGCTTACCGTTGCATCTTCAACTTCTGTTTCAACGTCTTGACAACTTTCAACCCAATACGGAAGGTAATCGTACTTCATGCTTAACTCATTAAACTTAATTTCTTCTAAACTGTTAAAATGTGCATTTTCAATCACTAGATAAGGCACAACTTCATAGAACATCGGATAATCTTCTCTACGAATGATTGAGTTTTTAATTAACGTTAGCTTGGATGGCTTATATTTTATTCGTAACAACTCCCTGTCAAAATATATCCAATCCTTACGTTCCCCTAAAATTACGTCTTCTTTAAAAATTGCATCTTTGTTATCTTTAAACTTTTTCTCCAACACGTTTTTATTATCTATCAACAACACTTTTAATTCTCCATTCTTCGAGATGGAATAGTATCCATCCATCTTCTCTGGAAAGTCTGGAAACCAAAATTCACCGTTGGTCTCAAACTTTACATACTCATATATCATAAATTAACATTAATCCATATTTATTTAACTATTTCGATTCTTAAACTAAATCAAAAAATTGACTGCATTGTACTGTGTTCCGAGAGGGCACGGGAAGCGCGGAAGTTGTTAGCTTCCTATCATCGCGTTTTGAATCACGTCAAACTATATTTATGGTAAAAATTGATTAATCAAAAATCCTTTCAATCAACCATTTTGAATCGAATTTAACTAAGTCATCGTAACCTTGGCCTGTACCAACGAATAAGACTGGCTTGTTTGTGACAAAGCTTATTGAAATTGCTGTCCCACCTTTGGGATCTGCATCGAGTTTTGTTAAAATGCTCCCATCAATGCCAACAGCCTCATTGAACATTCTTGCCCTTTCAACTGCATCGTTTCCAGCTATACTTTCATCGACAAAAATTGTCAAATCCGGCTTAGTGACTCTTTTAATCTTTCCAAGCTGGTCAATTAAATTCTTCTTTGTATGCATTCTTCCAGCAGTGTCTGCCAAAACAAAATCTATTTTTTTGCTTTCAGCATGCTTTATTGCATCGTATATAACGGCTGCTGGATCTCCTCCAGCCTTATGCTTTATGAGCCTGATACCCAAGTTTTTTGCATGCTCTTCCAACTGCTCTATTGCTCCCGCCCTAAATGTATCGCCAGCGGCCATGACAACTGAATATCCTTTGTCCATTAACCTTTTAGCAACCTTGGCTATCGTTGTAGTCTTACCGGTGCCATTAACGCCAACAAAGATTAAGTTTAATGGCTTCTTTTCCTTCAATTTTTCTTCAACAAATTCATCAAAATCAAACTTATTTGCATCTAAAATTTCTATAATTATTGACTTTAATTCATTTAAAACTATGTTTGATAGCTTTTCGCCAATTTTCTTTTTTCTCCCAACCAACCTTTCTTTTAATCTATTTGAAATTTCTTCAACAACTTCAAAAGCGACATCACTCTCTAAGAGTATGATTTCCAACTCATATAGAACATCGTCAACTTTTTTTTCATCAATTATTACTTCTCTCTCTAAAACAATAGCGGCAATCTTATCTTTTAATCCAATTTTCTTTTTAACCTTTTTACTCTCAACTTTCTCTTTCTCTTCAACCTTAGCTTCAACTTTTGCTTCAATTTCTTCTCTCTTTTTTACCTCGTCAATTTCCTCAATTTTTTTTCTGAAGGATTTTAATTTCTCCTTCAGAGCCTTAAACATTGATACACACCTTGATTTATTCTTTCTTTTCCTTAACTTCCTTAGCCTGAGCCTGTATTTTTGCTATCTCTTCCTGAATATTCCTTGCTTGCTCGACAATTTGTTGTAAGAGTTGCTCAAGCTTGGTTATATTTTCATTTACTTTCTCTTTCTTCTTTTTCAATGTCTCAATTGCATCTTTAACTTGCTTTTCAACAATTATTCCAGCCCCAACATCTACAAGCATCTTTTTTGAGTCTTTAACATCAACGTAAGCAAAAACCCCACCACCCAAGTTCATTAAAGCTTCTACATTACCATCTAAGGATTCAAAGTATTCTAAGCTTTCAATTGTTTTGTCAAGCTCAGCCTGTACTAATTCCAGTTCGACAATTCTTCTTTGTACCGTTTCACTCTCAGCCTGCAGTTGTTGTAAGATTAGAATTCTTTCTCTTATCTTTTCTTCGTCCATTATTCCACCTTTTCTTCAACTTTTTCAATTTTCTCAATCTTTATCAAATTCCTTTTCACTTTGTGGTTGCTACCAATTAACGAATACGTTTTCTCTATTGCAAAGCGTTCATTATGTGCCTCAACAACTTTCTTAAATGGCATCCAAACATTTGCATTTTTAAACTTACCAACTACTTGGAACTTCACACTCATAAACATCACCCCATAAACAAAGCCTCCTCAATTATACCAAGTTCAAAGCCAGTAGTATCCCTACCGGCGATGTAACCTTTTGTGTTTGCTACAAGGCTTGATGCAACCATGTCGTTGCCAAAATTTACAGTTCCAGTTATGGCTTCAACACCCATAACTTCTTTTATTTTTTTTAATTCCCACTCGCTTACATTTGGATTTAGCAATCCACCTTTGTTCGTTATCACTGCTGCCATTCCAACGGTTTTTATTCCTCCAATTGTCCCTTTAACTATTTCTACGTCTAAAGCATCTTTGATTTTATTTAAAGTTTCATCGTCCAATTCTGGATGTGCTATTCCACCTTTATCGTTGACACACAAGTTGTTTCCCAAACAAGTCATTTTTGTATCTATAACTTTTACATCAAAGTATTTGCTTATCCTTTCAATCTCCTTTGTTGTTACTAAGCTGCTTACAACTGCTCCTTTCGAGTTTGCTGCAATCAATGCCCCAACTAATTCTGATCCTGCAACAGTTGTAACAACAACATCTACATCCAACTCCTCTTTTATTGCATCAATTGTATTTTTCTCGTTTATCCCTATTATTGCGGCATGCTCAGTAGCTTTTATGTACAATCCTATTAATGGATTCCCTCTAATTGCTAAAAGCCTCATTTTTAAGCAAGTTCAGCTTCAACACTACCATCATCAAATTTAACGGCTCTAATTCTTATTCTTGCTGGAGGTTTTTGCGCTCCTCTCTCCCAAACTTTTTCGTTTATGCTTGCATCGAGCTTAACATTGTCTATCTCTGCCTTCATGTGCTTGCTCAAGAATTTTCTTATGTATCTCATAGACTTCTTTGCCCTAAGCCATCGGGGATATTTTTTCATCTTCTGCCTCAATTTTATTGAATAGATTCTCTCAACAACTATCTTAGCCATGCAATCACCTTAAACTTTAAGCTTCTTAGTTCTCCAATTCCTTCTCTTAGGACTAGCAAAAACTTTTCTATTTGTTTTTAAAGTTATCCAAACGGGCGCCCTTCTATTTTGTTTTAAAGCCTTTGCTAACCTCTTTTTAACACCAACTGTCTTCTTACCCATTATACCACCTTAAAGAAATTGCAATTTTACTATTTCCTTATTATCTTTGTTTCTCTTCTCTTAGGAGCTACCTTTCTCAAAATCTCAACCAGCATTTCATCCGTTATTCTTTGGTTTAACCTTCCACTCTGAGCTAACATGATAAGCTGATTTTCAACACTCTCGGCAATCTCTGGATGCGCCAATTTAAGCCTCGATAGCCTTTCTCGTGCCTCTGGCTCTAAAATTGCCCTCAAAATGGCTTTTTTTTGCATTTCAATTTGTTTTTGCATTTCTTGCTGTCTTTGCAACTCTTCTAACTCCCTTTGCCTTTGAGCTTGCAACTCCATCAACTTTCTCCTTCTAATTTCTTCAAGTTCGTCCATGTTTTCACCTATGCTTTTATCAATAAGTATTTTGCTTTAGTATTTTTCCAAAGCTGGAATTTGTTTAACCAATTCCTTTTTGATCTCTCCGGCAATCTTATCTAAGAAAGATCTGCCCTTCGGTGTTACAATTCTGCCTTCTTTGGTTTTTTCTACAAATTCAATTTTTTCAAGTTCTTGTAGTGCTTTTCTCACTATTGAACCGCTCCCCCTCTTGAATCTTGGCGGTTTTGAACCCCTCCTCTTTCTCCCGCCATAGTACGTTCTTAACCTTTGAATTCCCACTGGGCCGTCGGTGTATACTTTTCTTAGTATTGAAGCAACCCTTACATACCACCAATCTTCTTGCTCTGGACTTCTCTGTTTGTGTACACCCGTTTTTACAAACTTAGCCCATTCTGGCTCTTCAATCATATTTTTCAATTCCTCAGCAACTTTTTTTATCAACATTTCTGCTGGAACGTCATACACTGTTGCCATATCAACACCTCTTTAAGTCTTCTCAAACGTTAACACAAACCCTCTGAAATCGACCAATTTGCCATTAACCTTAGCTTTAATCTGCTCTGCCAACTCCCTTTTATCTTTATTTCTAAAGCTTCTGAGCATTTTAGCCTTAACCATTCCTCTTTTTTCAAGTTGAAGATTGATTTCTTTAATTACGTTGTCTGTCAAACCCTTCTTGCCTACATTTATCGTAACCATTTAGCATCAACAACCGATGTTTTAAAAAAGTTTGCCTTAACATTGGATGGATTTAGGTATTCTTTAATCATTTTAACATGCTAACATACAGAATACAAAAATTATTTATAATTTAGGATACCAAAGTAGATTTAGATATATTAAAAAAATAGATCAAATAACGATGGTGGTGGTTGAATGAAAAAACTGTTCGTTGCGTTAGCGATGC
This sequence comes from Archaeoglobaceae archaeon, assembly GCA_021163065.1. Lineage (GTDB taxonomy): Archaea > Halobacteriota > Archaeoglobi > Archaeoglobales > Archaeoglobaceae > B5-G16. The sequence goes on from JAGGXN010000180.1 coordinate 22,862, forward strand.
TCTTTGTTATAGCAAACGCAGCAGCAGTTACGGTTTCAATTACCGCAACAAACAATGGGAATGCTGTTAGTGTTCAGCATTACTACTCAGCTAATGGCGATGCAAGTTATAAAGCTGAAGGGAATGGAAAGGTTAGCTATGGAAGCGTTGAAGTAAACAGTGAAGCAGATTATAATGCTAAAGGGGATTTTCATACTGAAACAAGGACAAACAAAGGTGATTGGTATGGCGAGTCATCTTTGGAT
>JAGGXN010000201.1 GCA_021163065.1 Archaeoglobaceae archaeon
AACAGATTTATAGAAGTCATGAAAACAGAGTAATCCCAAAGGAAGTGCAAAACAATTGCTGCGAGGAGGAAAATCGTTAAACTACTTATTTTACCCTCTGATTTTAACCCGTATCCTACTCCAACTATAGCGCTCCACGAAGCATGGGCTATTGGTGTTAAGAATGCTCTGACAATGGTTATTTCTACACCAAATCCCAAGCCATAAAGTAAGTTTTCAACTGAAGCAAAACCTAAGCCAGCAGCAACACCATAAACAACGCCATCCATTATCCCATCCATCTGCCTATCCTTGTAAGGCACTCCTATCGCCAAAGCTTTGGCAGGCTCTTCAACAATTGAAGCAATTAAAGCAAGAGTAATAGCTGAATGCATTAAAATTGACATTAAAATTGAATTTAAGATTTCCTCAAAGATATTTGCTAATGCAGTAGAAAATATCGCCGCGTAAATAAATGTTACAGCTACATATCTTTTCGGTTCAGGCTCATATTTATCTTTGTGATAGAAATACCACAGCAAAGCTAAGCTTGGAGCAAAAGCGAAAAGAATTATTAATGTTATTAGTTCCATGACCTTAACCTTGCAATCGATTATATTTATTTAGCGTTTTATATCAAGCAAAATGATGAGGATAGCGATAACTGGCAGACCCGGGATTGGTAAAACTACTGCATGCAAAAAGGTTTATGATGCTTTAAAGGATAAAATAAACATTGAAGGTTTTGTAACCATTGAAGTTAGAGAAAAGGGAAAGAGGATTGGTTTTAAAATAAAAGAGTTGAGAACTAACAACGAGAGTTGGCTCGCAAGGATTGGAAATGGAAATATTAGAGTCGGCAAGTATGCAGTATGCGTTGAAGCTGTTGATGAAATAAGCGAAAAAATTTCCAAATACGATGCAGATTTGATAATAATCGATGAGATAGGACCAATGGAGTTGAAAAGCGAGAAGTTCGTTGAATCAATTGAAGAACTGATTAGAAGAAAAGACAACTTGCTCTTTTCAATACATCTCAAATCAAGGCATCCTCTGCTTCAAAAGATTAGAAAGACGTTTAATGTTTTTGTTTTAGATGAAAAGAATAGAAATCACGTAGTTGAAAAGATAGCAAAGATGTTTTATGATAATAAATGAGGGCTTAGCAAAAATAAGCATTGAAGGTGTCTTCTACAACCCAAAAATGAAGTTTTGCAGAGACTTAGACATGATTCTATTTAAAAGCCTGAACAGTCATGAATACTTAGATGCTCTAGCAGCTTCGGGGGTTAGAGGCATAAGAGCCACTTTAGAAGCCGACTATCAACCCATATTTAACGATTGGAATAAAAAGGCTGTTGAAGTAATAAGGAAAAATTTGGAATTAAATTGCATCAATGCCGAAGTTTACAACAAGGATGCCTCATCACTTATGCGTGAAAGGAAATTCTATCACATTGACATCGATCCATTCGGCTCACCATCTGAATTCATAGATTCTGCATGTTTTTCAGCTTTAAAATATTTAAGTGTAACAGCCACCGACACAGCTGCTCTTTGCGGTTCAGCAACTTTATCGGGCTTAAGAAAGTACTCTGCATTTGCAAGGAAAACAGAATATTACAATGAGGTAGGAATCAGGATGCTCATAGGCAAAATAGCGAGGGAGATTACAAAGTATGACAAAGCCTTAGAAGTAATTGCCTGCTGGGCTAAAGAACATTACTACAGAGTGCATTTAAAGGTCTTTAGATCAACATCAAAAGCTGGAAAATTGTACGAAAAGATAGGCTACCTTTTGCACTGCTTCAATTGTCTAAATCGCATTTGGTTTCCAATGAACGGAGAGATTAAGGAAAAATGCAAGTGTGGAAGTAAATTTACATTAATTGGCCCTTTATGGATGGGAGAGTTGCAAAACAAAAATTTGATTGAGAAGGCAATTGAAATTGAAAGAAGTGGCTTGAGAAGGGAAAAAATTCTAAAATTTTTTGAAAGAATGAAGAACGAAATAGATGTCCCGTTTTACTACGATGTCCATGAAATCTCAAGAAAGATGAAGATCGCACCACCTACTATGGAAAAAATAATGTTAGAGTTTGAAAGAGAGGGATTTAAAATCTCAAAAACAAGATTCTCACCACTATCCTTTAAAACGGATGCAAAAATAGACGATGTAAAGAAATTGTTACTAAAAATAAGTTAGGATCTAACACCCAATATGGAACTCGGAGACCTTGGAATTCTCCTTCTTTTTTTACCATCAGAAGTGTACTTCTGATTTGGTCCTGGCTTTTTGTAATTTTGCCACTTTGTTGGAACTAACCTATATTGTCCCTTTCTATTTTTTATCTTGACCCACGTAACACTTCCAGTTTTACCCATATTGCAGTAAAGATTTTTAACGTTATAAAAATCTTATGTATAACTTGGTCAAAAAGCAAGATATCCTAAGAATATCTAAATAAGGTATGCCGGCAAGCATATAGTGGGTTAGTAAAAGTACCCTAATACTAACAACAATAAAGGAAATCGTGATCTTGTTTAAAATTTTCGTATCACCAAAGGCAAAATTTTTGCCGATAATAACCATAAGGCTCAAAAGCGTTGATGAAAATTTTTGGGTAACATTTGACTTTTCGGTGAAAGAGTTTATCATGTTCTTAAGAAAATGCTCAAAGCTGAAATGATAGAGAAAACGGAGAAAGGCTACGTTTTAAGCT
>JAGGXN010000152.1 GCA_021163065.1 Archaeoglobaceae archaeon
CTTAAAAACAAACGGTTACTTTTCAATGATATTTCCTTCATCTTTTCTTGGAGAAAATGATTCAAAGGAACTCAGGAAAATATTCTTTGATTATGCAACCATAACGAAAATTCTTGAATTTCCAGAAAGAACCCGAGTTTTTGAGGGTAATACTCAAGCGGTATGTATTTTATTCTACAGAAAAGAAAAACAAGACGATTATCAGATAAAGATAAAAACAAATATTTCAAGAGCTGAAAAAAACAATCTCACATTACTCGATTTTCTTTCTGTTAAAAAGAGTGAACTTAAAGAACTAACAGGTGAAGACTATAGAATTCCACTCTTTTCAGATCCAAAGGTGGAATGGGAAATGTTAAAACATATCTCAAAATATCCACCGTTTAAAGGCAATGATAAAATTCTACCTGTTGGCGAGGTGGGAGAGGGACATTTACATGAAACCTTTGACAAAGAGTTTATGAGCGATGAGCCGGGAGATGATTTGCTGATTAAAGGGATTCATCTTGACAGGTATTTCGTGAATCTTGATCCTGATGGGCCTAAGCCAAGGTGGATTGTGAACAAGGAGAAGTTTTTTGAGAAGAAGCCAGAAGCTAAGAAAGTGGCTGAAAAAGAAAAAATTATCGGAAGGAATACAATAAATAAAGCCTCAAAACCAAGATTGAGGTTCGCTCCATTGGGTAAAGGATATGTGATTACTAATGCTGTGAAATATATCTTAGACATAGATGAGAGTATTGAACCCTATTTCTTGATTTCCCTGTTAAATTCAACTTTGTTGAATTGGAGATTTGAACTGTTTTCCTTGCAGAACAATATTAGAAATTACGAAATAGAATCCCTTCCCATTCCCCGAATCCTAAAAGAGGAGCAAGAACCCTTCATCATCCTTGCCAAATACATGCTTTTCCTAAAACAATATCAGAACTACTTTGCCAGAGAAGATAAGCATCTCCAGTATATTATTGACTACTTTGATAACCTCATAGACTGCCTTGTTTACGAACTCTATCTTGGAGGTGTTGTGAAGATTCCAATAAGACAGTTTGTGGAAGGTAAGCTTGTGGATATAAATTTACCCAAGAATTTGCTTGAAACCAAGGAAAAAGAGCGAAAAGAGATTTTACAAAAGATTAAAAAGGTCTTCAATGAGCTCGAGAATGATAAAAAACTCAATGAGAATCTTTACCTTATAAAACTCCATCCATGGGTAAAGGCAATATACACATCTCTGGAAAGATAATATGCCAGATAGAATAAAAACTCTCAAAATAAAAAACTTCAAAGGGTTTGCCCATGAAATTGAAATAAACTTCACCAATAGAGGAAAGAATCTCGTTATTTATGGGAATAATGGCTCTGGTAAAACCTCCGTCATGGAAGCCCTGAAACTCCTTCTTGATTCTGCCCATCAAGAAATTGAGGTTGAGAAATACAAGAACATTTTTACTGGTGAGAATCCGGAGATAATGATTGAAACTACCGATAGCAAAAGGATTAATTTAACACTTAAAATCCAAAAGGAGAAAGATAGCAGAGGCGGAGAAAAAGATATACTTTTTACAGATCCTGACAATGTAGATCCAAATATAAAACCTTATTTAGAGGCTCTTTCCAGATCTACAAGCATATTAAGTTACAGAGGAATCATGAAAATCTATGACATAAGAACTGATGAAGACTTCTATGATCTGTTTGTAAGAAAGATCATGGCTTATTATCTGATACCTCCGAAAAAAGAGAAGACCTTAATCCAGGAGATTGAAGAACTTGAAAATTTGAAAAAGGAAAGCCCAAGAGCAACAAAGAGGATAAAAGGAAAAGAAGATTCAATAAAAGATGAAATAAACAAGATTTTTTCAGAAATAAAAGATAAGTGGAATGAGTATGTAAAAAAGCTTACTGAAGATAACATAGAAATTGAATGTTCAATTGAAAAACTTGGCAGTTTGAATTTCAAAATTAAGTGGAACGATAGAGATGTAAGGAATATTCTGAATTATTTAAATGAGGGCAGGCTAAATGCTATTTCATTAGGACTATTTCTTTCTTATTATGAAAGATTTAACACCTCTCCCTACAAATTGCTTCTGCTTGACGATGTGGTAATAGGTCTTGATATGAACCTGAGGATCCCTCTATTGGATATGCTTAAAAGTGACTTTGAAAGTGAATACCAGATTATTATATCCACGTTTGATGAAAACTGGTTTAATCTTATGAAGAATTATCTGGATGAAGATAAGTGGGAGTTTTCACGACTTATAATTAAAGACACAGATAACCACTCTTTACCGTTTTTAATCGGAATGGAAAGTGCCGATTTCCTACAAAAGGCGGAAAGATATATGCGGGAAGGAGACATGCCAGCGGCTGCGTTGTATGCGAGACTCGAGTTTGAGAGACTTGTTACTAAATATGCAGAAAAGAAAAGACTTAAAATTAAATTTAGAAAAAAGATTTCAGAAATTCCAATAAGTGAAGTTTGGAATGAGGTCAAAGATAATCTGTCAAGAGCCAAAACAATATGTAAAAGAGTTGATACCTATAGATCCATCTTGTTAAACCCTGCAGTTCATTATGATACAAGACCTAAGTATAAAAATGATGTAAAATATGCCATAGATGTTGTTAAAAAACTCAAAGAAAAAATTGCAAAGGAGCTCAGATAATTCTAAAGAAAAACTTGTAGGATATGGTTTATACCCCGAACCAAAAGAATATCTCTTGCAAGCAGTATCAAAGCACCTAAAACCCATCTCCTACGACCGCTGGGCTGAAATTTACTGGAAGAAGCAAATTGAAGGAAATTTAACAGAACAAGAGCAAAAGGAACTTGAAAAACTTGAAAAAGAAAATATGAAAACTATTGAGAATGTTTATAAAGCCTTAAAGGAAGAGATGAAGATCAAGGATTTGGTAGAAAAAATAAAATCCCACGAATGGGTTAAAGTGATAGAGGGAGAAGTATGAGCGGGATTCGGGATTCTTACAATCCTTCGGATTGCTCGGTGCTATCGCACTCGGATGCCCAATATCGAAAGTCCTGTTCCTCACTATTCTCTGGAACAATAAATAAGTGATGAAACATCAAAAAAAGTCTCCAGAGCTGCTCTTGCTAATATGTGAATTGAGGCTGGATCAAAAAAGCCGATCTCCCTTGATGGGAAATCTTTAATATTTGCACCCCGAGATAAATATAAAGCTGAAGCCGAATAAAAAAAAGAACTTTATTGCAAGTGCCTCAACTTCAAGGAGTCTGTCATCTCGCTCAGCTGGTATTCCTTTATTTTCTTCAATAACTCGACAAAGCAAATCAAGAAGAAGGAGGTAGTTTTTCTCTTCACCCTGTTTTATTATGTATCAAATCTTATGTTAATAAAACTTTAGAGATCCAACGACTATCTTTCTGCCTCTACAAAAAGC
>JAGGXN010000041.1 GCA_021163065.1 Archaeoglobaceae archaeon
TCCTTAATTAAAACTTCATCAGCCTTAAATCTTTGCCCCTCAAACTCCACGTACTCTCCAATTTCATCCAACGATTCTATGTATTTTATGAACTCCTTGGACTTCTCCTTCAACAAAGGCCCTATCACCTTGTAGTTGGGCTTGTATACAACTTCCTTCTCAAATTTGTTAACAACCTCAACCTCCTTAACGTTGCACTGCGATTTTATTATTTCCTCAACCAACTTTATCGCCTTCGAAACGCTTTCATCTTCACTTTCGATGATTAATTTTTTCAAGGGCCACCTCAACTTCCTCTTTGCCTTCTGCCTTGCATTACTTGCCGCCTCAAAGATTTCTCTAGCAACATTCATCGCTTTTTCCAACTCCTCATCAATCAAATCTTCTGGCTCAGGGAACTCTTCAAGGAATATTGACTCTTTTGCATCTCTAAACTCTTTTACAAAGTGTTGATAAATCCATTCAGCCAAATAAGGCATGTAAGGTGATATTATCCTCATAGCTTTATCTACAACCCTGAAAACCGTTGTGTAGGCGGCAATCTTTGACGGAGAGTCTCTTTCTTCCCAAACCCTCGGCCTTATAAGCTGGATGTACCATCGGCTGAAGTCCTCAACAAAGAAGTTGAAGAATTCCCTAACAACCTTATGCAGTTGATAATTTTCCAAAGCATCCAAGGCGAGTTTGTTAAAGCTCTCAAGTCTTGAAATAATCCATTTATCTTCGATTGCCAATTCAACTTCATCGATACTCTTAGCTTTATATTTATCAAGGCTCATGTACGTGTACGCAAACCTTATTGCGTTCCAAACTATGTTCAAAAGCCTGTTGTAGTTTTTAGCCTCTTCCCAACTAAACCTCAAATCCTCCCACAGGGCTGATGATAAAACGTAGAGTCTAAAGCTATCCACCCCGATTTTCTCAACAACCTCCTCAGGCTCTACAACGTTGCCCAAGCTCTTGCTCATCTTCCTTCCATGCTCATCTAAGGTAAAACCGTGCATCAAAACAGCCTTGTAGGGGGCTCTGTTGAACGCTATAACGCTTGCACCCAACTGCGAATAGAACCAACCCCTCGTCTGATCGTGCCCCTCTGTAATAAAATCGGCAGGCCACAACTTCTCGAATTTATCTTTAAACCTTGGATAAGCTAAAGTTCCCCAAGAAGCTACACCGCTGTCAAACCAAACATCGAAAACGTCTTCAACTCTTCGCATTGTTCCTCCACACTCGCAATCGAACGTAACTTTGTCAATCTTTGGGCGATGCAAATCCAAGTCATTTTGCCAATCAATCTCATCAATGTTTCCAACAACCTTCATTTTTCCGCATTTCTCACAAATCCAGACGGGAATTGGAATTCCCCAGTAACGTTGTCTGCTGATACACCAATCCTTCGCATTGCTAACCCAGTCTTTAAATCTACTCATTCCAGCCCATTCGGGAATCCACCAGACTTTGTCGATCTCGTCAATCATCAAATCCTTAAGCTCGCTAACCTTCAAAAACCACTGTTCGGTAGCTCTGTAAATTATAGGGCTTTTACACCTCCAACAATGACCATATCTATGCACTATCGTCTCTTCAGCCAGCAACAAGCCCTTTTTCTTCAAATCCTCAATGATGACTTTATTTGCCTCCTTAACGTTTAAGCCTGCATATTTGCCAGCTTGCTCTGTAAAAACACCTCTATCATCAACGGGATTGAAAACTTCCAAGCCAACCTCCATACCCAACTCGTAATCCTCCAAACCATGCCCAGGGGCTATATGAACACATCCTGTATTTTCAGCGGTAACAAACTCAGCCATGTATACGGCATGCTTCCAGTTCTTTTGTAATGGCACTTCATTGGCTAAGGGGTGCTGATACTCCAAGCCTACCAAATCCTCGCCAAGCCAAGTCTCAACGATTTCATAAACCTCATATCCTCCTTTCTCAAGCACACTTTTAGCCAATTCCTTAGCCATTATCAGATACTCTATTCTTCCATCTTTCATCGCCTTAATCTTGGCATACTCCAAAGCTGGATGGACAGCTACAGCCATGTTGGCAGGCAAGGTCCAAGGCGTGGTTGTCCAGATTACTATGTAAGTATCATTGCTAACGGGAAACTTGACGTAGATTGATGGATCTTCTTCATCCCAATATTCAATCTCAGCATCTGCCAAAGCTGTCTCGCATCTCGGACACCAGTTAACAACCATCTTCTTTCTCTCAAGCAACCCCCTTTCATGGGCTTTAAATACAGTCCACCATGCTGCATTGATGTAATCAGCCTTAATCGTCATATACGGATTTTCCCAGTCCATCCAGACTCCAAGCTTTTTAAATTGATTAGTCATCGCTTCTTTGTTCTCCAAAGCGTAATTCATGCACTTCTCAATGAACTTATCAATTCCAAAGCTCTCTATGTCTCTTTTGGTCTTGAAGCCTAACTCCTGCTCAACTTTAACTTCTATGGGCAACCCATGCATATCCCATCCTGGAGTATCTGAGACATTGTAGCCTCTCATTCTTCTAAATCTCAAGATTGTATCCTTAATGACTTTATTCCAAGCAGTTCCTAAATGAATTCTCCCAGTAGTGTAAGGAGGACCATCAACAAAGTAAAATTTTTTTTCAGCCTTATTCGATTTATCTTTAACGAGTTTGTAAATGTTATTGGATTTCCAAAACACCTCAATTTCTCTTTCAACATCTTTAGGCTGATAAACGCTAGGCATCATGGCAGAGATGCTTTTGGGTGTGTTAAAATATTTGTCGTTATTTACTTATTGCGAGCATTGTTTTCTTAAAGATTGTCAAGAACAGGAAAAGTACGTCCCATATAAGATTCAAAAGCTAGAGACGTTTCACTAGAAGTTCTTGAAAGTTTGTCAGTAAATTTTTTATTACTCTTCGCTGAAGTATAGACTTAAGCATATACTCTAGTAAAAGAAAGACAAAGATATAATAAATATACAAAATAAAAAATATTGTTTGCAATGGAAAAAATATGGAAAAGATTATATACCTCTTGTGATTGATATTAATCACAACAGGAGGTGGAAAAATGTATGCATTTTTAGTAGCATTCTTTTGGTATGCCCCCGATATGTGCAAAGAATTGTACGAACATCAAAGCATGGCGCCACTAGAAATCAACGCTACAGATGCAACTGGTTTTGTAACTAAACTTGAACAGGTGGTAATTGCGGAAAAACCAGAGGTACACAACTTTAAACCAGAAATTGGTAAACTTGTAACCTCTAGTACAATTTCAGAGTTCTTCTTACGTCAAGCAACCCGATATAACGAGGATTTGCATGACTCTATTGGTAATATAATTGAAAAACTTGGAACTCCACTTGTATCGTGAATTAAAAAGTGGGTGATCTCTATGGTAAGAAAGAGAAAAAGAAAGAGTTTAGATGACATTTTAAAAGAAGCTTTAGAAAACGCTCCAACGATTCAGGGCTACACCATCAAGCAACTCTCTGAGATTACAGGAATACCTTGGACTACAACAAGATGGCATCTAGAGCGTCTGGAGGCTAAAGGACTAGTAGAGCCCTATGAGATCGGGAGAGCAAAAATATACAGACTAAAGAAGAGGAAAAAAGACTAAAAATTTTTTAATTTTTATTTATAGGAGTGAAGAATGCCTTACGTTAAGTTTCAAGTCTCACGAGATAAGGAGGATAAAGTAATCTCTTTTCTAAGAAGTAAGTTGCACTCTACTGAATACGAAAAATTCTTTGCAGATCCGAAAGGTGTGGGTTTTAAAGTGTATCTTGATAGCATTAGAAGTCTATCTAAAGTTCGAAAAATGAGAAAAGAGCTGGGTTTATCTGAGAACGATTTGTGGGATTGGGCATTTGATCTAACTCTTGATTCCATGCCTGTGTTAAAAAGATTGGCAGAAGAATACAAGTCTAGCAGACCATTTAAAGGGTTAACGCTTATGGTCAACACTCATCTCAAGGAAAATACTGCTGTGTTATGCTACGCTCTAAAAGAGGGTGGTGCAGATTTAGTAGTTGTGCCTGTTCCATACAGTGGAGACGAGATCGTTTACGAAGTTCTAATGGAGAACGGATATGATATCTATGGCGAGCCAAGAATGAACTACGAAGAAATGCAAAGTGCAATAAAAGAGGCTATAGATGAAAATGACGTGAACGTAATTTTAGAGGATGGTTTATGGATTACGAGATATATAGTGGAACAAGATATTAAGTTGAAGAACATTATTGGGTCTGTAGAACAAACAAAAGCCGGTATAAACTTGGCAACTGAGCTTAGAGATAAGCTTGGTTATCCGATAATTACGGTGGGCAATGCAGAATTAAAGGAATCAGTAGAAAGCGGATTAGCTACTCCAGAGGCTATTGTTAAAATGATTATTCAAGCTGCTAACTGGAGTTTAGCCGGAAAAAGAGTTACAATCGTAGGCTACGGTGTCGTTGGTAAAGGTATTGCAAAGATAATGAGAGATCACGGGGCAAGGGTGCGTATAGTTGAAAAAGACTTAAAACGTGTGCTTGGTGCAATATTAGATGGGTTCGAAGTTCTGGAGCTTGAAAGCGCTATTGTAGACTCGGATATCTTGGTAACAGCAACAGGTAGACCGAAAGTTGTACCAGTAGAAGCTTTAAAGCTGGCAAAAAATGGAATATTGCTGGTAAATGCTGGAAGCAAAGACTACGAGATTGACATGGAGGGATTGCGAGAAATAGCATTTGCTGAAAGACTGACAGCGAGAGAGGGGATAAAGAAGTACTCGATAAGGGATGGCAAAGGCAACGAGAAAGTACTACTGGTAGCAGCAGATGGTTTTCCAATTAATCTTGCTCTTGGAGAGGGAACACCTTCCGATGCAATCGATATAACCTTAAGTTTGATGGCTGAAGCTGCTAGACACCTTGTTGAGAGTGAGAATTATTCTGCTGGGTTGTATGGCGTACCCGAGGATATTCAAGAGAAAATCGTGAAATACAAGCTCGAATCATTAGGATATGTTCTATGATTTGCGTTTCTTCTTTCTGCTATTATATGTATTAAATGCCAAGCTATATATTGTTGCAGCGTAATTTGGTCTTTCTTCTCCCTCGCTCAGCTTGTAAGCTTCGTAATAGCAATGTAGTATGTGGCGGGGATCTTCTTCAGGGGCAGGTGTTCCTTCTATTAATGCGTCAATTATAGCTTTTTCTTTTTCCTATTTATTCTAAATTCGTCTCGTATTATCATTGAGAATAGTTTTAGTTCGCCTCTTTTACTGATTATAGATATTAGCTCTTCCAAATGTTCTTCTGGGAGTACAATTTTTAAAATTTGTTTTAAGTTCTCTTTTAGTAATTTTTCAGGATCGAATGAACTCCAAAATGGGTTATATCTATAAACAAATTCAGATAAATCGTCACCAAAATCCTCAAAGATTGTATCCCAAAAACGTATGTTGAAATCATGGATGTTTTTTGACCACGATGCACAGATCTTAGCTATGCATTCACGAAAATCAGTACTAGGGGGGCAGGAAACCCCATAAGCACTTCTGATTTCATCTGCATTTTGAATTATTCTTTTGATTCTATTTTTAAAATTATAAAGACCGGCCATTCTAAAATAGTAATAACAGCAAATAGTTCTAATTAGGAAGGGTACTTGACTTAAAAAGGGATGTACATCATATTTTTCATATGCGAGCATACTATATCCAAAATCTATGAATTCATGTAGATAGTTTTCACCTGCAATATACACTGTTACAATATCGGCTAATAGATCAGAGAATAACTCAGACACTTTGCCTTTAATTAAATAAATGTAAACAGGACAACGCTCACAATGGTATGTTCTTTGTTCGTTCAAGAGCTCTATAGTATTGCTTAGGATATTATTAAAAAGACTTTTCACCCAGTAAGCCTCGTCTATTACTGAATTGTCACCTCTTACAATTCGTCTAGGCGTAACAGCGTGTCCAAACTCATGTGCCAAAGTAAAGTAACTCCCAACAAAGTATTTAGCCTCTTCAGACATTGAGATATGAAAAAGCTCAATATAATCAGAAGGTTTGTAAAATCCGCCATAAAAACTACCTTCCGTGATTGGAGGTGTAAACGTAATGAACCCATCCCACTTTCCATAGGGGATGTTCAGACACTCATAGTATCTCCTTGCAACATTATCTGCCGCTAAATAAAACAACTCATTGCCAATAGTACGCTCTGGACTGTGAGGTATCCCGGATGCAACATGTGGAATCTCCGAAGAAACTGTTCGCTGAAAGAAGGCGAATTTGAGCAATCCAACGAAATTAGCCAAATCGTAAACGTAATCTTCTACAAGCCTTAGTTTATCAATTATATCAACTCTGTCTACCCCACTTGTTTTCTGTTTAAAGTCATTGTAACTTTCCATTTTACTTCTTTCGAAACCTAACTCTCCGAATAACTTTTCCAACTTTTCTACGTGCTTATCTAATAAATCAAACGTTTTTTCATCCTCATCTAGGTTAGTTTTTCTTAAGTAGGGTAAAACGGGTAGCTTGTTTTCACTATGCAAATAGAGCCATCTATCTCTTAACATTTTGTACTCGTCAGCGATTCCGCAGAATTTTACCCACAAAGACCGCGCACTAGTCCATAGATCATTCATCCATCGCACCTCCTTTCTCAGGAAGTAGCAATGTTGAAGTATGTTTGATTCCATCATACTTTTTTCTTAAATCAAGAATATGTTTTTTAATTTCATGAAGGGTTGGGGCCTCTACTTCTACTGAAATATCTGACCACCCTAACCTTTTGTCAACGGACTTAATTATTCCTCCTTCTTGAATGTTAATATTGCCGAAACCATCTTTAAGTTTTATAAATATATGGGCTTTAATCAGTTCCCCGTTTTCACATTCTTCATCCTTTAGAGTTTCTCCTTTCTCATCTAAACCGATTGCCACATATGTGCAACTTTCCAAAAAGGAGGTTTGCATATTCTCTCTGAATTTCATAAAAATTGCTCGAACATCTTACAAAACATATTTCCAGAAATTGTTAAAAGGAAAGCATAATTTGATGATGAAAAGAATAAATTTGCGCCACCTTCGATACTTGCAAGATTCTCCTTAACTTTTTCAAGCTCAGTAAGAACTTCTTCTAAATTTACTTGAGTTTTTCTAGGATACAAAAACGAGTAGAGTTTCAATGTAGGAGGAATATAATCTAACTCGTCTACACTCTTTTCACCATCAACTAAGAACTCATTGCACAACATTAAAGATGAACAAATTGGATCTCTTAACCCATGCAAATTCTCTAATTCTTTTGCAGCACTTTCTTGAATTTTGCATACTCTACGTGAGGCTACTTTTGCTGATCTATCATCAAATTCAGCAACCATGTCAAATCTACCAAAACACCTTCCAACAAAACGTAGCTTATTCTCTACTTTTCTTTCTATAGCTTCTTTTACTTTATTTTCAAGCTCTTCTGACAAATTTTTTGTTGAAATAAACATGATAGCACGATGTATTTTACTTAACTTGATATTAGACATATTATTCATTTAACATTTAACAGTTCTTTATAAATTTTTTGTTTTTAAGTTTTAGGACGTGATAACATAACCAAAAATTTTAAAGTCTAAAAATAAACCTGAGAGATGATAAGGGATCTAGTAAAAGAACTGAGGATATTCGAGAGAAACAAAGTACCGGAAGAAATTAA
>JAGGXN010000115.1 GCA_021163065.1 Archaeoglobaceae archaeon
ACTTCCACTTCCGTTTTCAATAGTAGAGTTAGGAAAAAAAGTTTTTGGATCAGAAAAGAACTATTATCAAACTTTAAGAAAAGTTGCAATAGAAGTTGCAGAGGAAAAAATCAATCTTGAGTTGAGAAGGGAAGACAGATACGTTGTGATGCTCGTTAAGGCTTTAAATGAGCTGATCGACACAGTAAATTTATTAGAAGAGAAGTGTAGAGATGTCGAGGAAATCAAAGAGAGTGAAATAACTGCTGAGTTGAAAGAGAAGATTGCAGAATTGGAGAAGTTGAGAGGCAGGATTGAAGATGAGATAGAGAATGTTTTGAAAAAGATTGCGCCAAATCTTTGTGAAGTAGCAAATCCAATAATAGCTGCTAAATTGCTTGAAAAAGCTGGAAGTCTTAAAAAGTTGGCTTTTTTGCCAGCGAGCAAAATTCAGGTTATGGGTGCTGAAAAAAGCCTGTATAAAGCTTTTTCCAGAATGAGAAAGGGTAAAAAAGCCAAAGTTCCAAAGCATGGCGTTATATTTCAACACCCTTTTATTAAAACGCTTCCAAAAAGTAAAAGGGGTAAAATGGCAAGATTTATGGCTGCAAAGCTTGCAATAGCTGCTAGAATTGATTATTTTAAGGGAGAGATAGATGAAAATTTGGCTGAGAGTGTTAGGAAAAAATATGAGGAGCTAATGAGGCATTAAAATGAAAGTAGAAAAAATTTTACATAATGTTTATTTAATTGACAAAAAAACTATTGCAACAAAAAGCAGTTACGGCAGCCATTATGGGGAAAAAATACTGCTCAACGAATTTAGGGAGTGGATTCCTTATAGGAGTAAGCTAGCAGCCGTTTTCTTGAAGGGGTATTTAGTAAATATCAAACCTGATTGGAAAATTTTATATCTTGGAGCTGCAAGTGGTACAACCGTAAGCCACTTGTCTGATATTATTGATAAGGGAATGATTTACGCTGTTGAATACTCTGCAAAACCGTTTTTAAAATTTATAGAATTGGCTAAGGAAAGGAAAAACATAATACCAATACTTGAGGATGCATCAAAACCATGGATGTATAGTGGTATTGTTGAAGAGGTTGATTTTGTTTATCAAGACATAGCCCAAAAAAATCAAGTTGAAATTTTTAAGTTAAATTGCAAAATTTTTTTGAAAGAAAGAGGGGAGGGAATAATAATGGTAAAAGCAAGAAGCATAGACTCAACAGTTGATCCTGAAATTGTATTTAATAGGGTTGTTAAGGAATTGTCTAAAGATTTCAAGATATTGAGATATGGAACTTTAGAACCTTTTCACAAGGATCACGTATTTGTTCATGTAGTTTATGTTTAAGGTTGTCACAGTAATCTACTGCGTGAAAGAATATGTAACGATTAATTCTTAAACTGCATGTTGATGTTTTAGAAAATTTTATTAATTGTTATATAACAAGTAATTTATGAAGAAAATATTGTTTGTTGTGCTATTTGCGTTATTGCTATTATCGATTCAAACAAGTACCGCAAAGAGCGTTTTATTTATCCGCGATTGGAGTGACAAAGCGTCGATAGACAATTATAATTGGAATGGCTATTCAGATTTAGCGGCAATATTAACAAACAATGGATACAAAGTGGATGAAAAGAGAAATCCAACAATTACCTTAAACTTACTCAAAAAATACGACGTTGTTGTTTTCTCGCCTTGTTGGGAAGATAGGGTAATAACTGATTCTGAAGCTAAAGCTTTTGTTGATTACGTTAAGCAGGGAGGTAAGTTGTTTTTAATTGGTGATATTGGAGTTCGTAAAGCCTCAAAACCTCAATTGTATTCACTAAATAAAATTGGAAAATCGTTAGGTGTTCAATTTAAGTATGTCATGGTGTGTGACTCTGAGATGCATTATTATGAAAGCGAAGATCCTGATGAAGGTGTTGATCTCGTTGTTATTATTAAAGAAAATATGATAAACCACACAATAACCGAAAATGTTGGTAGTTTCTTAATCAACTGGGGATGCTCTTTAAAAGTAACTTATCCTTTCAAAGCTATAGCCTTTACGACTGAAAATGGATGGGGAGATACAAATTCTCAATGGGATAATTCTGCGGGAGAATGGTATTGTATCGAAGACGACTTCGAAGCGGCTGGGAAATTACCCATATTGGCCGCTGGAGAAATAGGGAATGGAAAGGTTGTTGCAATAGGAGATGAAGGTATGTTTATCAATGCTTGGTTAGATGACTATGATCACAAACAGTTGGCTTTGAACATATTTGATTGGCTAATGAGTAAAACTCAGAATAACAAGGAGATCTCAATCGGCGTCTTAGTTGACTTGTCAGGACCTCTAACAACCTATGGTGAAGATATTAGAGACACTTTAATGATTTGCGAAGAGGACATAAACAAGTATTTTGAGGAGAAGAACAAACCGTATAGAGTTAAATTCTACGTTGAAGACACAAGAGTAGATCCAAAAGTGGCTCTGGATAAAGTCCAAGCTTTACATGGAAAGGGTGTAAGATTAATTATTGGCCCAATGGGTAGTGGAGAAGTTAAGCAGATTGCAGAATACGTTA
>JAGGXN010000147.1 GCA_021163065.1 Archaeoglobaceae archaeon
AAAAATAATTTTTTTAAGGTAGACGGAGTGAATTTCGGACAACTCATTCTAATAATACGCATTGCATATATCACGCCAATTGGAGTTATATCTGCAATTGCATATATGCTCTTCTGGATGCCTACCACCTTCCAGCATATTTATAACAAATATCTAGCAGACTTCCATTGCAACGTGAGTATAAATCTCTGTTAAATGTGTTGCAAATGAATATCTTAAAATCTGTCTTTTTCTAATCCCGGAAACAGCTATTTTTCTTGTTTACATTCATCAACGTGTTCTTTAAAAGTTCGACGTAACTCTTTACATCGATGTCTTCGATTTTAAGCTTTCCAACTTTCAAACTGACAAAATAAAAACACCAAAATCAACCCGTGCCTAAGATTTGTAAAGGAATATAAAATTCTTGATACCTCCTAACTCAAAACAAGCAACTTTTGACTTTCTTCGGCCCCTTAAACAAATTCTATGTAGAGGTCTTGATTAGTGTTAAAGCAGTTGGAGAAGCAAAGATAGATTTGAACCTAAGCAACAACAAATGATTGGATTTACTTAAGAAAAACTTAGAATTCCATAAAATCAACGTTAATTTTTTACCACCTTAAATGTAATAAAACCTAAAAAAGTAGATTATTTATATTACAACTGGTTTGTTTTGTATTCAATGATTTTACCAATGAGCTATCTATACAGCCAAGGCATGCAGAGTATGGGGCAAGGTATGGGGCAAAGCCCAATGGGTCCAATGTATGAAGATGGAAGGACCATCCACCAGGATGCTGCCAAGGTCCGGTAACTTTTGAATCGAATGGGGAGAGAATTTACTACACTGGAATTAACGACAAAGGGGAAAGAATTCCATTTACTGGCGGTCCAGATTGGTTGAGAGTTCATGGTGGAAGTTGTGTAAACTGCCATGGCAGAGATGGTGAAGGCAGCTTTACTCCTATGATGTGTGATGAAAAAGCTCCAGACATTAGGTATTCTGAATTGAAGAAAGAAGAAATGAGCGATGAGGAGATAATAACGGCAATAACAAAGGGTACTCACGAAAATGAGATCTTGGATTACTGCATGCCGAGATGGCAAATGAGTGATGAGGACTTAAACGATGTAATTGAATATTTAAAAAGACTAAAGTAACTCAAATTAAGTTTTAAACATTTTTAAGATGTTAATAAATTTTAAAGCGGACCCGGCGGGATTTGAACCCGCGATCTACGGCTTAGAAGGCCGTCGCTCTATCCATGCTAAGCCACGGGCCCTTGATTATAAAAATTTCATAAAGTGTTTATGAATTTTATGGTATCTCTTACTTGGCTATTCTTTCCAAAATCCTTTGCTCCTCCTTTGCAGGTTTGCTTAAAGCTAAGGACAAGGATATCGCTACTACTGAGCTTGCAATGAATCCTGGAAATGCGGAGTAAAATGGGACTCCAAACAGCTTGATTGTTTTTCCAAACAGTGCAAAAGTTATTGCCGTTACAATAAAACCAACGATCATGCTCCACCTCGCAGCTTGCTTGTTCATTCTTTTCCAATAAAGCCCTCCTAAGATTGGCCAGAGGAAGCAGTTAGCCATTAAAGCTAGTGCAGACCATATAATCCAAGCGAGCATTGGTTGAGGGTTTAAAGCTATTAAAAACGAACCAAAGCCAATAACAATGACAACAACTCTACTAATCCACTTTATAGCGTTGTCAGATAAATCTGGCTTTAGAACGTTCTTAACAATGTCATATGATACGTTGTTTGCTGCTGTAAGAATTAGTCTGTCTGTTGTTGACATAACGCCAGCCAAGATCGTTGGTAATAGAAAGACAAACAAACTGTAAGGCAAAGCTACCTTTGCAATTGTTGGATAAGCCATATCTGACCATTTAACAACCATTCCCCCTAAATTTATCGATGGTATTTCTACAAGTCCTTTAGCCCATGCAACCCTTGCAGCCATTCCAGCAATGGATGTTAGCATTATTCCTGCTACACCAACAACGTACAAAACAATTGGACCCCACTTTGTGTATTTAATTTCTTTAAACGTCAAGACGTTATTTACTATGTGTGGAGCAACCATTAGCCCTAAGGGCACAGTGATGCCAAACAGAGTTATGTTATACACCCATCCAGCTAAAGGCACGTTGTAAGGGGCAAAAGGCTTTGTTAAGTATTCTGCAAATAAAAAACTGCTACTCTTGCCCAACTGTGTTTGAAGAATTGGAACTGCAGCTAATCCCTCATTTAAGGCTGTAAAACCACCAATCCAGTGTACTATTAATGGCACTGTAATGAAGATTCCTAAAAGCATGAGTATTGATTGCAAGAACGTCGTCCATGCTGTGGAGAACATTCCACCAGTTAAAACGTAACCAATAACTATTGCAGCAGCTATCGTAGCACCAATCCAATATGGAATTCCTAAAACTACTTCGCTGACAACTCCTATAGCTGTGTACTGTCCAATTAAATAGACAAAGCATGTAATTGCTGAAATTAGCCCTGCAATTGCCCTCAACACTTTTTGATCATTAAATCTATATGCTAAAAAATCTTGCATTGTTAAAATGGCTTTCTCCCTTCTTATTGAGAATATCTTATAGCCGATTAAAATCGTTCCAAAGGCAATTGCAAATGGTGGGCCTATAACTCTTTCCCAAAGGTTGGCCCAGCCTGTTGTGAAACCCAAACCTGCAACACCTATTAGTGTCATTCCACTGAATACAGATCCAAGCATTAGCAGGCAGTAAGTCCAGAATCCAAGTTGCCCTGATGCAGCAATAAAGTCTGCAATCGTTTTTGTTCTTTTAGCTCCATAGTATGCAATTACTGCAATTGAAGCAAGATATGCCACAAAGATAGCAAAAGCAAGTTCATTCATTCGCATCCCCCCATTTAATAGCCCATGCTATTAGTAAAATCGCTTGGACAAGGAATGTTACTGTTAAGCATGCTATAGTTTCAAATGGCAACCCAAACATTTTCTCACCTTGAAACTTTGTATCTTTGACACACAGTAGCAAAATTTAAACTTTACTATTTTGCCGAAGCATTAAGTTATATATTCTAAGCATAACAAAACCACATGGGAATTGATGGTGAAAAAATCAAACAGTGGTTGATTGAAGAAGGAATTTTAAAGGCTGAAATACCAGATGAAAGGGCAGAATGGCATTATGTTGTTGAGTTTCCACAAAACTCTAATCAAGTTTCAGATGTGTTGAAACCTATCGACAAGGATGTTGTTATTGTTATAAGTGGGATAGTTTTGTCAGAAAATCATTATAAGGCTTTACATTCATTGAGTTATGAAAAGAAGAGAAATTTAATTTTTAAATGGAAAATGGATCTGCTTTTTAGGGAAGCGGAATTTAGGATGATTCCCAATGATGAGATGTTGCAAAGAATAGAGTTCTCAGCAATAATCTATCCAGATGAACTCAAAAAAAGTGTTTTGATTAAAGCTTTAAGGGAGATATTTAGATGCAAGCTATATGTAATTTGGAATGTTAGACATGAGTTTGATAAAACCAACAGTATTGATTCAATGTATTTATAAAAATTAAAAATTGATTAACCACATTTAGTAAACCCACACATCTTACATGTCATGCATCCCTCACCATATTCTAAAATGTTTCCGCATTCAGGGCAGACTCCACCAATGAGCTTGGTTTTGTGTTCTTCTTTCACTTCTCCGGTAAACTCAGTCAGAGGCTTTATTCCTTGCAGATCTACCTTAGTCTTCTTGTACTCACCCTTTAGATATTTTTCCAAAACTTTAGCAACACCATCAGCACAGGATGTAATAATTTCACCCTCATCAAAACCTATTGATGGGCACCTAATTCCTTTAAGCTGCCTTATCAACGCTTCCGGATTTACCCAACTCCTCAAAGCAATTGATAGTAGCCTTCCAATAGCTTCTGTTTGTGATGCAGCGCAACCTCCACTCTTTCCAAGCTGTACAAATACTTCGGCTATCCCATATTCATCCTCGTTGATTGTAACGTACAATGCACCGCAGCCAGTCCTAGTCTCTATTGTCCTTCCAGCAGTTATCTTTGGTCTTGGTCTTGGCTCAATGTATCCAATTGGCTTCTTAGGCCACCTCTTTTCTTTCTCCTCTTTCTTCTTAACCTTTAAAACTTGTTCCTCTCTGCTTCCATCTCTATATACTGTCAATCCTTTGCATTTAAGTTCGTAAGCGAGCATGAATGCTTTTTCAACATCTTTTCTTGTTGCACTGTTTGGCATGTTAATCGTTTTACTTACAGCATTGTCGGTGTATTTTTGAAAAGCTGCTTGCATTCTGACATGCCATTCAGCATCAATGTCTAAAGCGCATTTAAAAATTCTCCTTATCTCTTCAGGAATCTCATGTATTTCTTGAATACTGCCACTTTCTGCAATTCTTTCCAGCATTTCATCATTGTACAAATTCAATTGCTTTAAAGCGTCTTCAAATATTGGATTTATTTCAAAAAATTCTTCGCCATCAAGTATATTCATCCTTTTAAACGCTAAGGCATAAATTGGCTCTATTCCACTTGAACAGTTTGCAATTATACTGATCGTGCCTGTTGGGGCTATGGTTGTTGTAGTTGCATTCCTCATTTTTATTCCTCTCTTCTCCCAGACACTACCTTTCCAATTTGGAAAAACTCCTCTTTCTTCAGCTAATGCTTGAGAGGCTTTATGCGACTCAGATTGAATGAAAGACATGAGCTTTTCAGCCAACTTTATTGCCTCATCACTATCATAAGGAATTTTTAGTTTAAAAAGCAAATCAGCCCATCCCATTACTCCTAATCCAATCTTTCTGTTTGCCTTCGTATTTTTTTCAATTTCTTTCAAAGGATACTTGTTCATGTCTATAACGTCATCTAAAAATCTAACACAAAGCCAAACAATTTCTTTAAGCCATTCCCAGTCAATTTCCCCGTTTTTAATAAACTTTGAAACGTTTATACTGCCAAGGTTGCAGGATTCGTATGGAAGCAGCGGCTGTTCCCCGCATGGATTCGTAGCCTCGATTTTTCCCACATGTGGTGTTGGATTGTGTCTATTTATCTCATCAATAAAAACCATTCCTGGTTCACCATTGCGCCAGGCTCCCTCAACAATTAAATTAAAGATTTTTCTTGCAGGAACTCTCTTTACAACTTCACCAGTTCTCGGATTAATTAAATCGTACTCCTCATCTTTCTTTAAAGCTTCAAAAAATTTGTCTGTGACTGCAACACTTATGTTAAAATTTCTTAAAACCCCTTCTTCCCACTTTGCTGTAATAAATTCCTCGATGTCGGGATGATGGACGTTTAAGACACCCATGTTTGCTCCCCTTCTCTTCCCTCCTTGTTTTATTTGTTCCGTCGCAGCATCAAAAATTTTCATAAAAGATATTGGACCGCTTGCAACTCCCATTGTTGATTTTACGATATCCCCTTTTGGTCTTAGCCTTGAAAAGCTAAATCCTGTTCCGCCTCCACTCTTTTGAACTTTAGCCATGTCCCATAAAGCTTTGAAAATTCCATCTATTGAATCTTCAACGGGAATAACAAAACAAGCTGAAAGCTGGCTCAATTCAGTCCCGGCATTCATTAATGTAGGGCTGTTAGGCATGAAAAGTTGCTTGTCCATCATATCGTAGAAGAGTTTTGCGTACTTTTTTACCTCATTTCCATAGTTTTCTTCAGCCTTAGCAATTGCATTCGCAACTCTTCTTAGCATTTGCTCAGGAGTCTCTATTACGTTTCCCTCTTCGTCTTTGAGCAAGTATCTCTTCTGCAATACAACCTCAGCAGTTTTCGATAGCTCCATTGAACCACCTATGAAAAATAGGCTTGGAGATATTTAAGATGTTCACTGGAAACAGTCCTGATACAAAAGCTTTTAAAAGTTCATTTGATACAAAAATTATGGATTTTGTGAATGTTAGCGATCTTACAACCTACATTTTTTGTCCTAGATTTTTGTATTTCAGACTAAAGTTTGGTGACGAATACATTACAGAAATGCATGCTGCAAGAGAGATTTATTTAAGCATTAGAAAGGGATTTGACAATAATTGGGCAGTCGAGAGGTTTAAGCAATTGTATGGTAAAGATAACTTAAGCGTTTTTAGCAACGCATTGCAAAAGTTTAGGTACGATCCGATGCTTGACGAATTTAGGCCATTGGATTGGGAGATAAAACTTGAATCGAGTAAGCTAAAACTTAAAGGAATTTTAGATGAAATTGTGATTTTTAAAAATAAAAAACTTCCTTTGACCCTTTCTTTAAAAAAACCTGAAAAGGGAAACGTGTGGTTTAAAGATTTAATAAAAATTGCCTCTTTTTGCATGCTTTTGGAAGTAAATGAAGGTTTAGTTTACTACTGCTTTGATGGTAGCCTTAAAAGAGTTGAGATTTCGAGAAGGGAGAAATATCAAATTTTAAAACTTATTGAAAGGGTTTTTAAGGTTAAAAAAGGTTTTGTTCCTGAAAAACGTGAAGATTTGAGGTGTAAAAATTGCGTTTATGCTGAAACTTGCAACTCAAAGCCATCAACGTTTGCATCGAAGTTCTTGTAAAAGTATATTTAAAGCGTTGCCAAATCTTTTTTGTGTCTCTAAAGGAGATGTTAAAGGGCAAGATTAGCGATGAGGAAATGAAACTTGTAAGGAAAAGCTTCGAAATAATTGGAGATATCGTAATTATAGAAATTCCAGAGGAGATTATTCATTTAAAAAATTTAATTGTCAACGCCATTTTGAAAAAGCACAAGCACGTTAAGACGATACTAAGAAAAGTTGGAGAAGTAAATGGAGTTTTTAGAGTAGCAAAGTATGAAATAATTTATGGAAGCGAAACTGAAACAATTGCCAAGGAATTTGGATGTAAGTTTTTGGTTGATCCAACAAAGGTTTATTACACAGTAAAGCTCTCTGGAGAGAGGGAAAGGATTGCCAAGCAAGTTAGGGAAGGTGAAAAAGTTTTAGTGATGTTTGCAGGTGTCGGTCCTTATGCAATTGTCATAGCTAAACTTGCTAAGCCAAAAGTTGTTGTTGGTATTGAGATTAATCCAAAGGCGGTAGAGTATTTCAGAAAAAATGTAAAGCTAAACAAAGTTGATAATGTAGTTATTTACGAAGGAGACGTTAAAGAAATCTTGCCTAAAATAAATGAAGAATTTGACAGAATTTTGATGCCAGCACCCCATTCAGCAGAGAACTTTGTTTATCTAATCAAAAACAAGATAAAAGTTGGAGGCATAGTCCACTACTACACATTTGCCAGCCAGAATGAGGAGAAAGTTTTACCAGAAAAGATAAAGGAGATATTTGAAAAAAGTGGAATGGTTGTAGAGATTTTGAACATAAAGGAGTGTGGAAGTTTTGCTCCATATGTGAACAGATACGTGGCGGATGTTAAAATAATTAAAATCATCGACTAATTCAAAATACTTTTGTAGATTTTTTCAACTTCAGTTGCACATTTTTTCCATGTTCTATGCTTTAATACGTACTTTCTCGCATTAATTCCCATCTTTTTGTAGTCCATCTTCAAAATTTCCTCGATTGCGTTCCCAATTGATTTAAAGTCGTAATCACAAGTTAATCCAAAATCATCTTTTACGTAATCTACGCATTTCGTAGCAACAATGGGTTTTCCACATGCCATAGCTTCTAAAATTGTTAAAGGATCGTTTTCAGCATAGGATGGCAATACAAAAATATCAATTGAATTGTAGAATTCAACAGCGTCTTTAACAAATCCAAGAACCCTTATGTTTCTGCATTCCATGTCCTTTATTCTTTTAAAAAGAGGTCCTACGCCAGCTATTGCCAAGTTAAATCCAAATTTCTTGCAGGCTTTGGCTAAACTCTCAATATTTTTTTCCCTTCTTAATTGTCCTAAATATCCAATCGTTATTCCATCAAAAATCCTCTTTGCCTTCTTGGGCTTGAAAATCTCAGCATCAACACCGTTTGGTATGAGCCTTACATTTTTTTGATAGTCTTTCAAAATGTCCATTGATTTTTTGCTTAACGCTACAGTTGCTCTTGAATTTGAGTAAATCTTGGCAATTTTTTTCGTAACCTCATATCCAATCTTTCCGTAAATGTTGTCTCCAACAGCAGTATGGATTGTATTTACAATCGGAATCTTAACCAATTTTGGAATAAAAACCTCAGATGACGTTGCAGTATTGTGGACGTGTAAAATGCTGCAATCTTTACAAACGTTAAGTAACTTTTTAATAGCTAGAGGAGAATCTAAATAGTAGAATCCATCTAAAATCTTAATTGAAGGAATTTCTTTTTGCGAAATTATGCTAATTTCATATCCCAATCTTTTCAATTCTTTTGAAAGGAAAAAAACGTGATTTGCAATTCCACCAACAAGTCTTGCGTACATCAAAATTTTCATTTTCAAGCGTTGGGCAACATCTAAAAAAATTTTAGTATTTTGAAGCTTTAAAAGAAATTTATGAAATTGTTCTTTGTGATAGATATCATGGATGGTATCGTTGTGAGAGGATATAAGGGTGAAAGAGAGTCTTACAAGCCAATAAATCTCTTCAGTAAGGTTGTTGGTAGTAGCGATCCAGTAAGAGTTGTTGAAAGTTTAAAACCAAAATACCTGTATGTGGCTGATTTGGATAAGATAATGAGTAGAGGAAACAATTTGGATCTAATTATTTCAATAAAGGACCGTGTAAAAGAATTAATGCTCGATTACGGATTTAGTAAGCCGGATGATGTTTTTTATTCAATTTCTCCAGTTCTTGGAACCGAAACTTTTGACATTAGAAATGTTGAGAAAGTAGACCATGAAAAGGTGTATGTCAGCTTAGATTTGAAAGAAGACGGATTGCTTGATGCATCAAATTCCTTTAAAGATTGGCGTAATGCCTTGGAGTTCTTGAACACCTACAAACTTAAGGGCATTATAATTTTAACACTCCATAAAGTGGGGACGTCTCAGTCCTTAGATTTTAAAATGCTTGAAAAGGCAATTGAATTTTCAGAAAATGCCATTTATGCTGGAGGAGGTGTTAAGAACATGGACGATCTATTTAAAGCTAAGAATATTGGATGCGAAGGTGTGTTAATTTCAACAGCCATTCACAACGGAAATTTGCCATTAGAGCTGATAAGAAAAGGGAAGTTGTAATATACAGCCTTTAAAGAAAGGCTTAAAAAGTTAAAAATTGTTTTAATTTCATGAAAGTTTTGCTTAGTAGAAAAGATACCGTAAAATTGCTCATACTTTCAGAGTTGGCAATAAATAAAGAGTGCAACCAAAGGGATATTGCAAAAAAGTTGAAGTTAACACCACAAGCGATTTCTGAACATTTTAAAGAATTGATTTCCGAAAATTATGTTAAGGTTATTCACAAAGGATATTACGAGCTTACTGACAAGGGCATTGATTGGTTAACAAAGAACTTGCTCGATTTGCATTTGTACTCTGAAGAGCTTGTTAAAAAGCTGTATTCAAGATCAATTGTAGCGATTGCAGAAGGAGAAATAGTCGAGAATGATAAAATTAGGTATTGGTTTCAAGACGGATACATATTCGCAAAGAGAAGTAAAGATGCAAATGGTGTTGCAATGATGGCCGCAAAACACGGCGAAGATGTGTTAATTAAGCCAACAAGTGGTTTTGAACCGCCAAAGAAGGGAGAGGTTGTTGTTGTCAAGATACCAGATATTGCCGAAGGGGGTAGTAGAAAAGTTAACATAGAATCTTTTAGAGAATTTGTAAAATCAAAGCCAAGAAGTATCGTTGTAGCAATAGGAGTTGAAGCATTAGTTTCTTGTAGAAAAATTGGTGTTGAACCGATATTTTTTGGTTCAAAAAACGTTTGTGTAGAAGCTGCTCATCATGGTAGTGGTGTAATAGTTGCTTGCACTGAAAGCTTAGTAGATGACTTGCTTAGAACATTGATTGAAGAAAACATAAAGTTTGAAATTAAAGAATTTGCTGTTTAAATTACTGTTTAAATTACAAAGACTTCTCCATTCTTTGGAGCGTATGCTTCAACACCAATCTCGTTTCTAATCCAGCTTGCAAATTCCTCAGT
>JAGGXN010000038.1 GCA_021163065.1 Archaeoglobaceae archaeon
GCTGTGAGATCCTCAATACTCCTACCTTCAGAATGAATATGGGTATCAAAACATTTCATAAAGAAAATTGTAAAGGAAGCTTTTAAGCTTTTGTAGTTTGTATCAGTAGCTTTAATTGGAAAAGACTACTGTGTCTGATGGATGATTTGCTGAGTGGTAGGCGAAAAGTGAAAGTTTTAAGATTTAAAAAATATTATATAAAAAATATAATGCAGTCAACTACCTAATTAAAAAATAATTAACCTTTCAGTTCTTCAAGCCTCCTTTTTATCTCTTCAAGTCTTTCTTCCAGAAATCTCGCCTCTTCTTCAAGCATTCTTATTTCATCCTCTCTCGATAAATTTTCGTATGGATACTGACCTGGATACTGGCTTAGATACCACCAGCACCAACCTCTACCAAATTTCCATCCAGGTCTTTCCCATGGAGGCAAATGGCTCCAAGGTCCAAAACCTGGATATCTTTTCCAATCTCTGCCTCTACCCCACATCACGCATCACCTCTCAATATTTTCTCAATTTTATCAGCAATCTTATCTCCTGCTACAACGCAAGCATCTGGGCTTTCTACACCACTTGCTATTGCCTTAGCCATGTCAAAGCAACTTTCATAGCCGCAACTTCCACAATCTAATTTTGGAAGTAAATCATAAATTTTCCCAACTTTACCATCCAACTCACTTAATTTCTGAGTTTTGAAAGATGTACTAATTGTGTTGAAAGTGTTAAAGCCCATATTTCTCATACAAAAGCCTCTCCATCCTTTCATTCCTTTTCCTTTGCCCTTTCCTTTACCTCTACATCTTCTACGCTTTCTCACAATTTGAATATATATTCAATATGTATTTGAATTTTTCGGTAAACCTAATGGAGGACTAACACACTATGGTCAAAACCCAAAAACCTAATTAGCTGCCTATTTAAAATAAAAAATGAGTTGTCGAATAATTAATGTAGTTATCCGGTTTGATGGGAGGTTTAATATTCGAAATATTTATATGTGTTTTTGATCACTAATCGTTATGAATAGCGCCTTAATAATTTTTGGTGCGGCTATAGTTTATGTGGTGTTTTATTTCCTATATGGAAAAAATTTGGAAAGGAAAATTATAAGAGCTGATCCAAGCAGAAAAACACCTGCACACAGACTTTACGATGGTGTTGACTACGTTCCGGCACATCCCGTTGTTTTATATGGACATCACTTTGCAAGCATAGCCGGTGCAGGTCCTATTGTTGGACCCGCTGTTGCAATGGCTTGGGGTTGGCTTCCCGGACTTCTATGGGTTTGGTTCGGCAATGTTTTCATAGGTGCAGTTCACGATTACCTAGCATTGATGAGTTCTGTAAGACATGATGGGAAATCAATTCAGTGGCTTTCTGGAAAATTAATGACAAAAAGAACTGGATATACGTTCGAAGTGTACATATTCTTTGCACTCATACTCGTTCTTGCTGCCTTTACAGCAGTTATAGCCGGAATATTTACAAGAGTTCCAGAAGTTGCAACTGCATCAATAGCCTTCATAGCAATCGCAATCATAACTGGTTTCATTATGTACAAAGCAAAGATTAACTTCTACGTTTCAACAGTAATTGGATTGATCTTACTCGCATCAGCAATATGGTTTGGGTTCCAATATCCCATAAAAGCAGATTTTCAGACGTGGGCATTATTCCTATTTGTGTATTCCGTTGTAGCGTCATCACTCCCTGTATGGGTTTTGCTTCAACCGAGAGATTATCTAAACGCTTACATACTCTGGCTTGGTTTGCTACTTGGAGGATTAGCCTTTATAATCATTGGGAAAAACTTTTCGGCTCCGGCTTTCACAAGTTTCTCAGCCAACGTCGTGGGCGGTAAGCCATCTCCTTTCTGGCCTACAGTTCCGCTTATAGTAGCATGTGGTGCTTTATCCGGTTTCCATGCGTTAGTTGGCTCTGGAACATCATCGAAACAATTGGATAACGAACTTCACGGTCTTCTCGTTGGATACGGAGGTATGTTTACAGAAGGGTTTTTATCGACAATAGTGATTGTTTCGATTGCAGTCTATGGATTTACAGTATTCTCAGAAATTGGTGCTTCAATGACATCGGCTCTATGGGGTTCTAAGTATGCTGTAACCGTTGTCTCAAAAGGAATAAAGGTCGGTATATTCTCGAAGAGCTATGCTCACGGATTAAAAGATGCATTTGGAATTCCATTAAAAATAGGCGACGCTTTTGCAAGTTTATGGGTTGCTGCTTTCGCTTTAACAACACTTGACACCGCAACAAGACTTGCAAGGTTTACCCTGCAAGAAATAGTTGAACCGCTGAAAGGATCATCAATCCATTCGATTTTAAGTAACAAATGGATAGCCTCAATAATCCCAGCTTCAATAGGTGTTTGGATGGCCTTAGCAAAGAATTGGTTGATAATTTGGCCGGCATTCAGTGGTATGAATCAGCTTTTGGCATCAATAGCTTTAATGACATCAGCACTATGGGTTGCAAAGGTTGTAAGGCCGAGCGCTGGGTGGAAAATGGCTATTTTAATTCCAGCATTATTCCTGTGGATTACAGTAACCGCAGCGTTAATATGGTTCTTAGTCGTTGTAAGACCATCAATAGAAGTTTCAGCAATAATCTTGGTAAGCTTGGCTTTGAATTTCATGCTGTTCTTTGACTTCGCGAATACATATAGAAAACCAGCTGAACATGTGGCGTAATATTTTTAATTTTTTTAAAGGCTTTACAGAATCTTTCAAACATCAGTCAACAGAATATATAGAATTCGAACTTAGAGAACTCGAAAACGCATTTGCAATATTAATCTTAGGTTCGCTTATAGGCTTGCCATCTCCCCCAACGCCTATTGCTCTCAAAATATTACCACATATGCAGAGAGAAATTTACGTCATGCAATCGAGAGTTAGCGATGATGATATATTCGGTGAGATATTAGGTCTATTTGACATTGGATGAAAGTCTTTGTTATTGGAAAGGGTGGTGTGGGAAAAACAACATGTTCGTCTGCAATAGCGATTGGATTAAGCGAGAGGTACAAGACCATCATTGCATCACTCGATCCTGCTCACAATCTCGGCGATGTTTTAATGACAAAACTCGGAAATAAGCCGAAAAAAGTTGTTAACAACTTATATGCTATCGAAGCTGACATAGATTTTTTTGCAATGAAGTATCTAAAAGAGCTTGAAAAAAGCCTTAAAAATGTTTACAGGTATCTTTCCGTAATAAACTTGGAAAAATATTTTGAGATACTCAGATATTCTCCCGGCATTGAGGAATTCTCAGTTTTAGAAGCGATAAAAGAAGTAATTAGAAGTAATTTTTCCGCATTTGTTTTTGACACACCACCAACTGGTTTAACGCTCAGGATTTTAACAACTCCAAAAACAACTTTGATTTGGCTTAAAAAATTAATCGAGCTTAGAAGAATGATTCTTGATAGACGTTCAGCGATTGAGAAGATTCAAGGCAAAATTCTTTTCAAGATTGAAGATGAAAAAATTGAGATTCCTACAAGAGAGAGTGATGATGCTGTTATAAAAGAGCTCATAAAATACAAGAATGAAATTGAAGAAATCCAGAAAATTTTTACGGACAAAGATACGTATGTGATTGGTGTTTTAAATCCTGACAAACTCTCATTTCTTGAGATGAAAAGGGCAAAAGACGTTCTGGATAAGCTTGATATAGAACTCAAGATGATCATAGTAAACAAAGTTTCTGGAGATGTTAGCCTAAGCGAGATAAAAAGAGAATTTGAAACCAACGTTAGACTGGTAAAGCTCAGAGATAGAGAAATCAGAGGTATTCAAAACCTAAGAGAGCTGTATGATGAGATAGAAGGGATAAGATGAATGCAATAATTGCCCTAATAATCGCTCTTGCAATTGCAACAACATTTCAATTTTATAGGGGAAGAAAACTGAATCTATTATTAATGGAACAATACCTCAATGAAATAGAGTCTGTTTTTAATCCAAAAGAAAAGGATTACGTTTGGCTTGGAGGCTACGTTGGATACAAAGCCACATATGGAAAGATTCATACAACTTTAACACTCCTTCCAAGACAAAGCCTGCTGTATCTTCCGATATCACTGATAACAAGTAGACATGATAAACTATACGTAGTTATAAAGCTGAACAAACCTTTAAATGAGACACATTTAATGCAGAAGGGATATTACAGGATCAAGCCAAAAATTTTTTTGAAACGTAAAAGTGTTCAGATAAATAACACTGAATTCGAGTGTTTTTATAGTGATAAAAAAACGTCTGAGTTGTTAATCGATGTTGTAAATTCCATGCCAAAACCAAAAAATATAAAACATATAGGGATATCTGACTCCGTTTATGTTTTAATGAAACCCGAGCCAAAAATCGTTGCCGAAAGCTTAAAGGTTTTAGTCAACAAGTTTAGAATTGGAATCTAATAGTTTTTTCCATCTCTTATTTCTATATCTTTCAATCTCTGCTAGATCTTCTTCGCTTATATTAGCAAATCTTCCTTGTGCTTTTAAATAATCTCTAAGATCTCTCATTTTCTTTTTTCCTTCTGCAATCAACTTGCTTATTCCTGTTAATCTTATTCTGCCATTTATTGCTTCATAAAGTATCCACATTCCAGACTCTACTGCCAATTTTCCTATCTCTACTGTTTTGTTCATAGGGAACTTCCAGCCCGGCGGACAAGGTGCAAGAATTTCGATGTATCTAAATCCCTCAAATTTCAAAGCCCTTTTTACCTTTTTATATAAATCTCTCAGATATCCAGCTGATGCTGTTGCAAGATACGGAATGTTGTGTGATAGCAGTATTTCGGAAATATCCTTTCTGTGTTCTCTTTTACCACTCACTGTTGTGTTAGTCCAAGCACCGTATGGTGTCGCTCCACTCCTCTGAATTCCAGTATTAGAATACATTTCGTTATTGTAGCAGATGTAAATCATGTTCTCCCCCCTTTCCGCCGCTCCAGATAACGCTTGAAGTCCGATGTCATACGTTCCACCATCTCCAGCCCATACAACAACTTCACAATCTTCATTGTAGAAGTCAAGAGCTGCTTTTATCCCGGTAGCAGTTGCCGCTGCGGAAGCGAATGCGCAATTAAATACTGGAACTTTTATAGCTGTGTTAGGATAAGCACCCATATAAACTGATGTGCAGGAAGCTGGAACTACAAGCACAGCTTTTCCTTTTAAAGCTTTAAGAACTATTCGAAGGCACATCGTTGATGGACAACCCTGACATGCCGCATTTCCTGGTAGAATATACTCTTCGATTTCTATCATCTTCCCACCTCCAAAATTAATCTGCCAACATTTTTCGCTATCATTTCCGCTGTAACGTCTGCACCTCCAACTCCAAGAATTAGTGAATCAACATCTTTCTTTAGCGATGCCGTAATTTCCTGATGTAAAACGCCTCCAACTCCCGGAATAAGATTACGATCAATAACGCAAACTTCTTTGTCCACCAGAATACTTCTCAGGCTTTTAACTGGGAAAGGTCTGAAACTTCTAAGACGTAAAAGGCCCACTTTTTCACCCCTTTTTCTCAAAATATCGACCGCAATTTTTGCTTCCATAGCTATAGCACCCATAGCAACGATTACTCTCTTCGCATCTTCAATTTTGTAAGTATCGTATAAAAGCGTAGTATATCTTCCTGTGCACTCAAAAAATTCCTGCTCAATTTTGGGAATTATTTTAAGAGCTTTTTCATGTGCCTTGTGGACAGATTTTCTTAAGCTGAAGTAATATTCAGGTGAACATACATTTCCGTGAGTGAATGGGTTGTCAATGCTTATCCTCCATTGGGGCTCATATTCATCTATAAATCCGTTGAGGGGGGGCACCTCCACGGGAGATGCGACGTGTGAAAGGACAAATCCATCGTAACATACCATCGCCGGAAGCATAACCTCTTTGCTTTCTGCAATTCTGTATGCCATTGCTATTGTATCATAAATTTCCTGAACATTACCACAATAAAATTGAAGCCATCCAGTATCTCTCTGAGAAAGGCTATCACTTTGATCAGCCCAAATGTTCCATCCCGGCGCCAATGCTCGATTTGCAACTGTCATGACAACTGGCGTCCTTGCATTTGCCGCCCAGTGTAACATTTCATGCATGTAAGCAAGTCCCTGACTTGAAGTTGCAGTAAAAACTCTTAAACCGCCTGCGCTTGCACCAATGCATGCTGCCATAGCTGAATGTTCCGATTCAACATGCACGAATTTTGCTTTCATTCTTCCCTCATCTATGAACCTCGAAAGCATTTCTACAACCGACGTTGCTGGAGTTATTGGATAAGCTGCAACAAACCTAACCTTACAATTCATGGCTGCATAAGCGGCAGCTTCATTGCCCGTTAGAACTTTATACATTGCACCTCACCTCCAACTGCTGTTATAGCATCTCTTGGACAAACTTCTTTGCAAATCATGCAACCCTTGCAGTAATCGTAGTTTATAACAACAGCATCCTCGGACTCCATTATAACTCCTTCAGGACAATGAAGCCAACAATTCATGCACTTATTACACTTATTAGCATCTATTACTGGCTTAACAAATCTCCATAAATCCGTTCTTCCCGCAACACCTTCGCATGGGTAAGAAACTGGTAATTCGCATCTAATATCTATATCTCTCTTAATTTTTCTCTTTTTAAATTTCAGTCTTGCTAACTTTGATTTCTTGAATCCCTCCTCAAATGCTTTGAAAGTCTCTTCCTTCTCTCCAAAATATTGCTCTATCGCATTTAACATTGCCTCATAACTTATCGGTATGTTTGTCTTTAGCAAAGCTCCGAGCATAGGTATATTTGGTATTGGCAATCCCGATGCAATCAGGTTATTGTTCATAGCTATATCCGTTGCATTAACATAAACAACATTCTTAGCTACACTAAGAGGATTTTTTGAGTTAAGGATAGCAAAACTATTGCTTTTCAGACCAGAAAGAACTTCTGGAATTTTTATAAGCGAAAGATCAAAAACCATAACAATATCTGGATGATAAATCTGACTAACTCTGAAAATCGGCTTATCTGATAATCTTGAGAAAGCTTGAACGGGAGCACCTCTTCTCTCAGCTCCAAAATATGGTATTGATTGAGAGTAGTAGCCTTCAAAGTGGGCAGCTTCAGCTATTATCTTGCTTGCAGTAACTACACCCTGCCCACCCCTTCCATGAATTCTTATCTCCATAATGATTAATTGTTTATTAACCTATATAACAGTGGGAGCGAACATGTTAGCTTTTATTTAATATGCACCTAAATTTCGGAGAAGTCGGATAAGTGTGGTTCTCTCTCTTTTATCTCCTCAATAATACGTTTTAAAATTTTTTGTTCAGACAATCTGATATGATGGAGGCATGTAGATTTAGCAATTCCAAATTTCTTGGCTATATCTTTCAGATTTGCCCTTCGTGGGTATTCGAAGTATCCACTTTTGTAAGCACCAATAAGAACCTTTTTCTGCTTCGTTGATAGGCTCATAGATATCTCATCAATTATATCCCCCGCTTTTTCTTCAAATTCTTTTACATTTTCAATCCCCAAAATCTCATATCTTACACCTTCAATTTTTGATAAATTATCGAGTGTCTCTTTAATCTTATTATCGTAAACGAAAAATGACCAATACTCATTGCCGTTGTGAATTATGATTTTCGAGGGCATCATTTCGAGGCTAAAAATCTTCTCGTAAAATGTTAGTGCGGCATTAAATCTACCGTGAATGAATGCTTCAAGATTACTTTTACTGACGATGAGAACATCGATTGCGAGGGACTTAAATTTTACAGTATCTTCTATATACTTTTTCAATGCCTCATAGCTTTCAGCAATTAATCTGAGGTTTGCTCTTATCTCGTTACCAACCTTAAAAACGTTATCCGTTACTAATGAGACATTGGGATGATTTTTAGTCGTTTCTATTGACCAGCAATTTGGATGCCATAGTTTTATTTCAACTTTTTTAAGTTCCATCACACATAATATATTTAATGATATTTTATCCTTTTTCCTTAAGCCGATAAAATACACATAAGATTTTACGAGTTTATAAAACATTTTAAATTAATATCTCAAAAGGTGATAAAGTAGATATATGGTTGGAGAAAAATCTGATTTCACTCTGTAAACTAGATACAGTTTGCTATAAGGCTTAAAAAATTAAAATAATAGAGAATTTGTCTGTAAAAGCTACCAAAAGAAAAATAGAAAAATGCACGACAAAAAAGGATTTAAAGATACAAAAAATGAAGCGAGACTGAAGAAGCAAGTTTGTATGTTTATCGCTTTTTATTTTCTACTCTTCGATTTCCAATTTTTTCAATTTTCTTATGTATCCGACAACTATCTTATTTTTTCTTGCCTTTTTTCTCAAAGCTTTGTCGTTTGTAATTAGATAGCAACCATATTTCTTGGCAGTTTTTATCAAAGCGTTGTCAGCTCCGACGGCATCAACTTCAACAATTTTGCAATGCTTTATTAGGTTTAAGGCAAACCTTGCAGCTCTCTTTTCGTTTCCTTTAGATTTTTCAAGAGATTTTAATTCATTAAAAACTTGCAGAGGCACAATAAACTCGTTAATACCATATTCCTTTAGTTGGGAGAAAACATCAACTTTGTAAAGAAATATGTACATTAAAACGTTTGTGTCTAAAACTGCGCATTTCACCTTATTGTTCCTGCCCCTATCAACCTCCATCTACTTCCTACTCTCCTACTTATTGCGACTCTCCAGCCTTTTTCAGCACAGACCGGTCTTCTAAGCTTTACTTCAACAACATCATCCCTTGCAGAAGTTACAACACCCAAGGTTATATTTGTTCCAATGCTTAGCATTAAAGGTTCGTTCATTTTTATCTTCTCAACTTTCAATTCCTCTTCAGTTCCAACAACCCTTTCTAAAAGCTGCACATCCATTGTAAATTCAAAAAGAACATCTGGCAAGCTGTCAGGATATCCTAAAACGTTGCCAACCAAGGCATCGCTTTTTGTAAGATAGGGATCTAACTTTGTTGAAACTCCTATTAGCCCGCCAGGTGTAGCTTCTTTAACGTTTTTTCCGGAAGCCATTATGCCGACAACCTCAGATTGGATGCTGTTCCACTTTTGTGACTTCTCATCCTTCAGCCCTGGTCTAATTTCAATCTCATCTCCAACTTTTAATCTTCCCCTTGACAAGCTACCACCAACAACACCGCCAATGAGCTTTTCAGGTGGCGTTCCAGGCTTGTTGACATCAAAGCTTCTCGCAATGTGCATCAATGGAGGAGAATCTAAGTCCCTTTCAGGAGTAGGTATTACTTCTTCAATTGCTTCTATCAAAGCATCGATGTTCACCTTT
Organism: Archaeoglobaceae archaeon; assembly: GCA_021163065.1. Taxonomy (GTDB): domain Archaea; phylum Halobacteriota; class Archaeoglobi; order Archaeoglobales; family Archaeoglobaceae; genus B5-G16. The sequence continues at coordinate 9,380 of JAGGXN010000038.1, forward strand.
TGTTGAGCTGAAATCGGAATTATTGGGGCGTTTTCAGCAATTGTTCCCTTTACAAACTCTTTGATTTCCTTATAGTTCTCAATTACTCTCTCTTTTGGAACTATATCTATTTTATTTTGAGCTATGACAATTTTATCTACACCGATAATTTCCAAAGCCATTAAATGTTCCTTAGTTTGTGGCCGAGGACACTTTTCATTTGCGGCTATAACTAAAACAGCCCCATCCATGATTGCTGCCCCACTCAGCATTGTAGCCATCAATGTTTCATGTCCAGGACTGTCAACGAATGAAACAGTTCTCAATATTTCAGTCTCAATTCCATGAATTGGGCAAATTTTCTCAACTGTATAAGCTTTTGGCGGCTCACATTTTGGGCATTTTCTAAAAGTTGTGTCAGCATAACCCAACCTTATTGAAATTCCTCTTTTTAACTCCTCACTATGCCTGTCTGTCCAAACACCACTTAAGGCGGCAACTAATGTTGTTTTTCCATGATCAACGTGACCAACCATACCGATATTAACCTCAGGAAGTGGAACATCATCCTTTTTAGCCATAAATTTAAGGTTGGAGCAATGTATTTAAAACTTTCAATGTTTAACTCTTTTAATTTTGCTAAGCTATTAATTTAGCTAATGCTAAACTGGCTTTACAGAAAGACTATTAAATTGACGCTTTAACGACAAATCATGGACTTCAAATTAAGATGTATTGATTGTAATAAAGAATACGAAAGAGAAGACATCTATACTTGCGAGTGTGGCGGTATTTTAGAGGTAAAAATTGACTTAGACAGCATTAATTTAGATTTCAAATTCGATGGCAACAATTTGAGCGTTTGGAAGTATGGCTGTTTGTTGCCAGTAAAAATAAAGCCAGTGTCATTGAGAGAAGGGGGCACACCTTTGTACAATGCTGATTACTTAAGCGAAAAACTGGGCGTTAAAGTTTACGTAAAGCATGAAGGATTGAACCCTTCAGGATCATTTAAGGATAGAGGGATGACAGTAGGAGTTACCAAGGCGATAGAATTAGGAAAGGGGGCCGTTGCCTGCGCCTCGACGGGTAACACTTCAGCTTCAATGGCCATGTATGCTGCTAAAGCAAAATTGAAAGCTTACATATTACTTCCATCTGGAAAGGTTGCCTTAGGGAAGGTTGCTCAGGCTTTGATGCATGGAGCTAAGGTTGTAGGAATTAGAGGCAACTTTGATAAAGCATTAGCTTTAGTTAGGGAAATAAGTGAGAAAGAGGGATTTTATTTGCTTAACTCTGTCAACCCCTTCAGGCTTGAAGGGCAGAAAACAATAGCATTTGAAATTGTTGATGAAATTGGCGTTCCAGACAGAGTGATTTTACCAGTAGGTAATGCAGGAAACATTTCAGCAATATTCAAAGGATTTAAAGAATTAAAAGAGCTTGGTTTGATAGATTCAATACCTAAGATGACTGGAGTACAAGCTGAAGGAGCAAATCCAATTTATAAGGCTTTTGTTGAAGGAAAAAGAGACATTAAAGCCATGAATCCTGAAACAATAGCAACTGCAATAAGAATTGGGAATCCCGTAAATGCTAAAAAAGCTTTAAATGCGGTTTATGAATCAAAGGGAGTTGTAACGCAAGTTAGTGATGAAGAAATAATAAATGCTCAGAAAATGCTTGCAGCCAAGGAAGGAATAGGTGTTGAACCGGCATCTGCTGCCAGTGTTGCAGGATTAATTAAGCTCCTTAAGCAAGGTGAGATTGAGAAAGACGAAAGGGTTGTTTGCATAACAACTGGGCATCTACTAAAAGATCCCGAGACTGTGATAAAAGTTTGTGGAAGTCCCATCGAGGTTGATGCAAATATAGAGGCTATTAAAGCGGTTTTATAAACTTAGAGCTGATTAACCAGTTTTTAAATTTATCCAAATGAGGGATGATTTTTATTGCCACTAATTATTAGATTTCCGGTTGTGAGCAGAAATGGATTTAACAACTCAAATCTTTCTGGCTTTTCTATTCTGAGCCTAACTTTCCCACCTTCTTTTAAATCAACTTTCTGCAAAGGCCTGAAAACGCCTTTTTCATACACTGCTTCGATTATTTTCACTATAGCCTTTCAATCGATTAAAGAATTCAAATACCTTTCCCCTAAATGCTGGTAAAAATAAGAAAAAGGTAGATATAATATGTATTCAGTCGTGATTTATGCTTATGTACCTCAGAATTAGATCTTGTGGAA
>JAGGXN010000197.1 GCA_021163065.1 Archaeoglobaceae archaeon
GTATAATATAGCTTGTAATACATTTTTCGATTAATACAAGATATTTACTTATGTTTGTTATAATAATTTCAAAGATGGTTCCTCCTATATCCATAGCCCTGGATTCGAAGATAAGCATAGGCTTTTTTTCGAGTTCCAGTATCTCGGCCTGTCTTCTCAGAATTTTCGCTTGATCCTGTAACACCTCGCTTTGAATACTCACATCGTTTGCTTGCCTATTCAATATAGCTGTTTGGTACCGCATGGTTTCTGCTTGAATACCTATCACATATGCCATTAAGATCGCAACCATAACACTAAGAATTTGGGCTAAAAATTGGAGCTTATCTATAACAGAATCAATCATTATTGCCCCATATATTCCAAAAACCAACATGACCAAAACTAAAATTATAGCACCAATTTTCAAAGTATTGGATGGTCTAAAAAGTCATGATATCACCGAACAAATACCAGTCAGCGTAATCGAAAACCCTCTCGCATCCTCTATCCTCAGCCCAAAGTTCTCGGTTATCTATAATGGATTCAATTTCCTCAATCATCTCCTTAGGGGGCGTTATTCGCTTGTAGGACTTGGGTGACATATAATGTATCTAACATACATTATTTTAAATTTTTCTAGAACCTATTTTTTGGAAGGAGTGTTCAATCTTGTTGTTGATCGCTATGATTGATCCCTGTTGAGCCTGTTGATTGATTTGTTGACTTAGGTCGATCCACTGTTGATTGGGCGTTGATTGATCAATTTTGATCAGTTGATTGAAGTTGAGTGAACGTTGATAGGGTTGATTTTGTTATTTGAATGTTCAGCAGTAAATTAACAAGGTTGATATGGGTGTTAAGGGGATTGCTATAGCGAAGATGAATGCAGTAGTTCACGGTATAAAAGATATCAAGCTTGAAGTTGGAGGTACTCTAAAGAATCCCAGATTTAAGGAAGAGGAAACGTTCAGAAAGTTTGATATTGTCATAGCCAATCCGCCTTGGAATCAGGACGGTTATGGAGAGGAAGAACTAAAGAAGGCAGAATTCTACGATGAACGCTTTAAGTATGGCTTTACTCCAAAGCAATCAGCCGATTGGGCATGGATTCAGCACATGCTCGCCTCTGCAAAAAGAAAAGTTGGAGTTGTAATTGATAACGGATGCCTTTTCAGAGGTGGCAAAGAAAAGCAGATCAGAAAAGCTGTAATTGAAGATGATCTGATTGAGTGCGTGATACTGCTGCCAGAGAAGTTGTTTTACAACACTGGTGCTCCGGGAGCTATTATCATCTTTAACAAGCAGAAACCTGAAGAGAGGAAAGGCAAGATACTGTTCATAAATGCAAGCAATGAATTTGAAAAGCATCCAGAAGTTAGAAAGCTGAATCGTTTGGGTGAAAAGCACATCGAGAAGATTGTCAAAGCTTACAAGGAGTTTAAGGATGGAGATGGATCCAGCAGGGTTGTTTCACTTGATGAGATTAGAGAGAACAATTACAATCTCAATGTTACGCTTTACGTATTCCCGCAGGAAGAGATCGAGGAGATTGACGTTGCTAAGGAATGGAGTGAGTTGAAGAGAATTAAGGAGGAGATTGCAAAGATTGAAGAAAAGATCGAGGGGTATTTGAAGATCTTACAATTTCAAAATTGAAAAAATAGAGGTAACGATTATGTTCTCAAATTAAGATAATAAAGCTGTTAAGAGGTTAAGGAAGTTGAGCATAAATGTTGTATGTGCATTTTTAGCCACCCACCAAACCATTAAATTTTCTAATACAGCTAAAACATTAATGAGCACAGAAACCGAACTCTTAAAGGCAATTTATGATGCGTTGAAAGTCATAAAAGATGTGTTGAGGAAGTTGAGCTGAGAGATTCTCCATTTAGTATAACTCCAGAAGATTGGGAGTTTTGTTTTAAAAATATGGAGTAAGGTATATAACATCCCAAAACAACCTAAGTTTATGGTAGAGGTTACGATTAAAGTATCCGTTCCCGATCACGCTGAAAAAGCATTCAGAAAAGCAGTTGAGGAAACAGCCAAGTTCTTCAACAGAGGGGATCAGTTCTTTGAGCTGATGAACGAGCTAAAGGGAACGCTGAAAACAGACAAATCTTGGAAAGAGTTAAAAATAGAGGTTTATGAGCAGGATCTTCCTTGATAGTTCCATTCTTGTTGAATCTCTTAAGGGGAATGATTCGGCAGTCAAGATTATCGAGGCTTTAAAGGAAAAAGAGGTATTGCTCGTGATAAATCCGATTGTGTTTAGCGAGGTTACATACCTGTTTATGAAATACGTTTTCTCAATGCTCAATTCGCTTGCGATGTTTGACGTGAATGCCGAAACCGTTTCAATTGCCGAGGAGCTCATGCTCAACTACAACCTCCTTCCGAACGATGCCTTAATCCTCGCAACATGCAAATACTACGGAATAAAGTATTTAGCATCTCTGGATACCGATTTCGAGAAGGTTTGTGAGGCGGAGAAGATCAATCTGATAAATAATCCAGAAAAAGCAGGAGGGATTCGTTTTTGATGGGATGCAAGGAAACTCCAATCGGAAGAATTCCAGAGGATTGGGAAGTAGCAAGGTTAGTTGATGTGGCAGAATATATTAATGGATATGCATTTAGTCCAAAAGATTGGAAAGAAAAAGGACTCCCAATAATTAGAATTCAGAATCTAAACGATCCTGATGCAGAGTTTAATTATTTCGACGGAGAAATTGATAAGAAATATATCGTGGAAAATGGTGATTTGTTGTTTTCATGGTCTGCTAGCATAGGAGTTTACATCTGGAAACGGGGAAAGGCAGTTTTGAACCAACATATATTCAAAGTTGTACCGAAAAACAATGTAGACAAGTACTACCTTTATTATGCTTTGTTTTTGGCAATTGAGCAGTTAAAAAAATAAGATTCATGGTTCTGCGATGAAACATTTCAAAAGAAGTGAACTAAAAACAACATATATTCCATTTCCACCACTTGAAGAACAGAAGAAAATCGCAGAAATTCTCTCAACTGTTGATAAAAAAACTCGAACTTGAAAGAAAGAGAAAAGAAAAACTCGAAAGAATCAAAAAAGGTTTGATGAACGATTTGCTTACCGGGAAGAGGAGAGTAAAGGTTTAATGTGCGGTGAAGCCATTTCACTAATTCAAGCCCATTCAAAATTCACAATAATGATTTTACAGCCTCGAAACTATCAACTACAACCTTTATAACCTTTCAAATCAAGTGGAAAATATGGGAAAATGCCAGTGGTGAAAATTGACGAAAAAGGTAGAATTCTGCTCCCTAAGGAAATAAGGGACAGGATGAATATAAAACCCGGAGATGAGTTTCTTGTAGCAAACATAGATGAGAATGCAATTATAATAAAGAAGACTGATGTTAAAAAAATGCTCAAAGGTCTTATTGAAAAAGTAAACTCAATTGATCTGGAAAAGGAAATAGAAGAGGAAGGTAATAAAGTTGCAAGAAAGAAATACAAGATTTCTTATTGATACCAACGTTTTCATAGCTGCAATTAAAAAAGGATGAACGAAAACGACTGAATTGATTCTTCATCTTCTTTCAAATCCGAAATACGTTCTAGTAGCAAATGAAGTCCTGCTTGCAGAGTATGAAAAGTATGCCAAAACATTGAAGGCCGAGAATTTTCTTGAATTTCTGAAGCTGAGAGTTATTATTGTAATAGATCGTTGTCAGATAATCCATAACATTAAGGATGAGAAGTGTCACTGAATTAGAAGTCAGTACTCCAGTTCTGGGCACTTTATAAATTAAAATTGAAAGGTAAAGTTAAAAATATCTATTTAGAATGTTTGATTATGACCAACCGTGACAATATAA
>JAGGXN010000120.1 GCA_021163065.1 Archaeoglobaceae archaeon
ATTCAATTTTCTTTCCAGTAAAGGCTGAGAGTATTGCTGATCCTCTCTTTTCAACGTAAGCTTTTCTCTCATCATCAAGGGTTCTTGCAACTTCTTCAACATCCTTTGTATAAGTCGTTGTATTTCATCATTAGTCTCAAGGCTGGAACAACATCTCCACACAGATGTCCCAATGGTGGGTTTACTGGACCTCCAGAAAATCCGGCTCCAATGATTGGGGATTCTTCAAATCCAGCAAAGATCTCATTTAACGCCATCGAACCTATGACTGAGGGACCACCAATGTCCTTCAATATCAATCCAAAATCTCCAATAACTTTCGCAGTATCGAATTCTTCTCTTGTTCCTCTCACATGCAATTTTTTAGGCAGATTTGCAGCCTCAACAGCCCCTAAACCAGCTAAATAGGCTGAATCCACGCTTCCAAAAACTCCATACTCTTCCCCAAGAAATGCGTCTGGATGCACTATTTCCATTGCCACCGTAGCTCCAATCAACGCTGGCCAAAGGGGATAAGGAGTTATGCCTGCCCCCTCCATGGCCTTCATCATTGCTTCCGTCCCAATCTTGGCGGCGTTCTTAGCCAATTCAGGAATGTTTATGTCCTCACCAAGCGCGCTATGCCCATAGATTGCTCCACCAGCTATAAATGGTGGTAAAACTGCTCCATCAACCTTTGTAAGCTTTTTGTTCAACAATTCTTCATAAACAGCTTTGTATGCAGGAAAAGCTGGGATTCTGTGGGTGAATTTGTTTGTAACCAATGCAATACCGCTCGTCTTACAAGCTCCAGCGTGCATTCTCGCCATAGTACCAAGCTTTCTGTTTGCCATATCGGTACTCCAGCTCTTGCAGCAGCCCCGGAGAAGTAAGCTAAGGCTGCAACAATTAAAGCAGCGTTTTCTGGAGATGCTCCTGCCATCTTTGCCTCATTTACCGCTTTTTGTATTATCAAATCCAAGGGGATTTGGGGAGCAGCAGCATCTACTAGAGTTGCCTTACTTAAAAGCTTCATGTCCGGCTCTTGGACTCCACCAAACAAATCTTCAGCAATTGAATTTGCAGCACAAAATACTGGAATGACTAAAGTTCCATGGCCTTTAGTTGCAGCTTCTATTTTATCATTTGTCATTAAATCTGGTTTAAACGTGGTAGCAAGGGCTGTTGCTAACAAAACTTTCTCTCTCATACAATCACCTCATTTTTAGGTTTTCCCAAAATCAATCTCTAAAAATAAAAAGATTACTATTTAAAATCTAAACAAAATATTATTAATAAATATACTTAAATTATTAGTAAAGAATGTGAAAGTCTCAACAATTTTATCTAAAAAATGTAATAACGGTTTCAATGGCAATCCCAAAGTTTTAAATTTTTGAAAGGGATGTAAATTTATGGAATTCAAAAGGGAAATTGAGGTTTCAAAGATTTTGATTGGTGAAAAGGTTGAAGAAAACGTTGTTGAAATTCGCTACGATCCTCTAACGCTTCAAACTTCGAGAATTGTCGGTAAAATACCGCCAATATCTACGCAATGCAACTTTGACGATGAAATTGAAAATTCAAAGTCATATTGCCCTTTTTGCAATGAAAGAGTTTGGAATTTAGCTGTGAGAGATGTTGAAATTATGAAAGGAGAGATAATGAAAAAAAATGAGGCTTTGCTTTTCTCAAATCTTACACCGTATTCAAAGTACTCTTTTGTTTTAAGGCTTTGTGATGCACATTATTTGGCTTTAAATGATTTTAAAGCGGAATATTTTGAAGATGGATTAACGTTGATTCAAGAATGTTTAAGAAAACTTCCAGAGGGCAAATTTTACATTAGCATTGGGATGAACTACTTAAAACCTGCTGGTAGTAGTATAATGCATCCTCACATGCAAGTTATCGTTTCTGAAACTTCAACAGACTATTTTGCCCGCTTGGACTGGAGTGCTTTAGAATACAAGGAAATTAATGGTAAAGACTTTTGGTTAGCTTTGGTTGAAGAAGAAAAGAAAATTGGAGAAAGGTACGTTGGAAAGACAACAAAGACGGAGTGGTTAGCCGCCTACGCCCCAAAGGGGTTTATGCACTTCATAGCTATTCCAGAAGAGAAAGAATTTTTAAATATGGATGAATTGCAAATAAGGGGAATTTGTGAAGGAATAGTTAAAGTATTAAAATATTACCATTCAAAGGGCTTTAACTCGTTTAACATGTCAATCTTTTGCGGAGACAGAATAGGTGAACATTTTAGAACGAATTTAAACATCGTTGCAAGGACACCTTTTGATAAATATTACTGGTGTGACGTCTTTTTCCCAAAAATCTTTCACGATGAAAGTATAGTTCACACGTTTCCTGAGACTTGTGCTAAAGAATTGAGGGCGATGTGGTAGTATGATTGTAGAATCGTACTTGTATGAAAGAGAGAATGGGGATGTTAAATGTAACACATGCATGCATCGGTGCAAGCTTAGAAATGGAAAGTGGGGTATTTGTAGAGTTAGAAGAAATGAAAATGGTGTTTTGAAGGTTTACAACTACGGGTTAGTCTCTTCAATTGCGTTGGACCCAATAGAGAAAAAACCATTTCACAATTTCAAGCCAGGAACGAGAGTTTTATCCTTTGGCAGTATAAGCTGCAATTTTAGATGTTTGCACTGTCAAAACTACGAAATAGCCTTTGCAAACTTGGATTTTCCATACTTGCGGGAATTAAATCCAGAGGACATATTGGAGATGACTGTAAGTAGAAACGCTGATGGAATAGCTTGGACCTACAACGAGCCATCGATATGGCATGAGTTCGCTTTGGATTCGAGTAAGCTTGTTAAGGAAAAGGGATACTTCGTTGTTTACGTTACGAATGGATATATGACTCCAGAGGCAATAGACCAGTTTAGAAATCAATTAAACATTCTTGATGCCGCAAACGTTGACATTAAAGCCTTTAATCAAAGATTTTATACGAAGATTTGTAAAGCTAAGCTTGACAGAGTTTTAGAGAGCGTTGAATACATGCACAAAAAGGGGATATTTTTGGAGTTTACTTACTTAATCATCCCAGAAGAGAACGATTCGAAAGAGGAAATCAGAGAATTCTGCAATTGGGTTGTTGGGTTGGATAAAAAAATTCCCATTCACTTTTCAAAATTCCATCCTGATCATCAGATGCTTGACAAACCTGAAACACCAATAGAAACGATAGAAATGGCTGTTGAAATCGCAAAAGATGTTGGTGTAGAATACGTTTATGTCGGAAACGTCTGGGGGCATAAATATGAAAGCACTTATTGCCCCAACTGCGGGCATTTAATAATCAAAAGAGAGGGCTTTTATGTTCTAAAAATTGATTTGGATGGCAACAGATGTCCAAATTGTGGGTATAGACAAAACATAATCCTATAAAGGTTTTTAATTTGGATTTAACAAGCTTTGGATTTTAAAATTTTAAAACCTTTAAATCTTTCCGCAACCATTAAGAATGCTGGAACTACCGTAAGTGCAGACACCAAGCATAGGATAATTGCTGTAGTAGCCAAAAATCCAGAATTTTTTGCTATAGGAAATGATGAAAACATTAAGGAAAAGAACCCTCCAGCAGTTGTGAGTGCTGAAACAGTTATGGCTCTGCCAACCTTTTCTGTAGAGTTTTTCAAAGATTCTATAGCAGATTTTTGTTTTCTTTCCTCATAAAATCTTTCAATTATGTGAATAGAGTAATCAATTCCAAGACCAATTATTATTGAATTTAACGTTATGCTCATCATGGTATGTTTAATGTTTAGAGAGAACATTAAAACGCTTATTGCACCAATAACGGTCATTATTGGTATCAGAGGAGTTAAAGCCTTTTTTATTGATCTGTAAATTGTTATTAGAAGTATAAAAATCAGAGCGTAGCATATCATGGTTATTCTGCTTTGCCCTTCTATCATTAGTTTTCCTATTTCCATATCCAATACGGGACTTCCAGTTACGTAATAATTTTTCACATCTAAAAACCTCAAATCTTTTAGGATCTCATTGTAGGTATTTAAGTAGTCTTCATAACTCTCAAGTTTTGTTGAAATTCTTATGGCAACTAAACTTCCAGAAGTTTCAATGGACTCAATTTTGAATTTTCGTTCTAAGTATTCTTTAACACCTTCCAGTTTTTCAAATTCATTGTTTAAAACAACGGCGTAAACTGATTGCCCTCCTGTCAACCTTTCAAGCTCATTAAACAACCTTATAGCTTCCAAATCTTGGGGAGCATACCTCCTATGCTGTATTTCCATGCCAATCTTTGTGGATAAAAGTGAGCCGGAAAGTATCAAAAGAATCGCAACAAGCATTATAATCTTATCTTTGTTTATAGAATAAGTTGCAATTTTATTGAGAATTGTTTCTATCCAGCCAATTCTTTTACTCACAACTTTTTTACTATCAAAGACAACGAGAATAGATGGGAGGACAAATAATGTCAAAAGGAATGCAATTATCAATCCTAAGGATAGCAAAAATCCAAAATATCCCAACCCAGGAACTCCGGAAAAGCTCATTGAGGTGAAACACAAGACACTTGTAAGCATACTTAGGAATATTGCCAGTCCCGTATTTTTTCTGGCTATTTTAATTGCTTCTTCAATTCCTCTCCATTTCTCCTCTTCGTACCTGCTTTGGAATTGAACTGCATAATCCACGCATAAACCTATTAATATTGGCAAAGCACCGTGAGTTAGCTCTGTCATAGGAATTCCAAAAATTGGCATTAAGCCGAAAACATAGACTACTGAGAGTATTGATACAAGCAAAGGTAGAAAAGCAAAAGCTTTTTTACTGACTACGCCTTTAAAGGTCAAAAATAAAATTAGGACCATTAGAAGTATAGAAATACTCATCATAATTCCTAAGCTTTTGCCCATCGCCCTCTTTATTTCGTACCACAGAAAAACAGTTCCACTTTTTTGGACAGTCAAGTCTACTGGTTTTGGAATGAAGTTTAAAATGCTCTCAATCTGTTTTGCTACCTCTTCAAGTTTTGCATCTTCTCTCGTGTTTACAGATATCTTTATCAAAGCAAGTGATTTAGATATGGGCAAAAATTTTACATCACTTATGTAGTTTATTCTTTTAACCTCTTTGACAACGTTATTAACATAATTTAAAACGTCATTATTAAGAACATCTTCAGATTTCAAAAACAAAAATACGTTTTCACTCACACAAAAATCTTTGGAGTATCTTAAATAATCCTGATATATTTTGTCATCTTTACTTAAGTGTAAGTTTTCAATCCCCTTTCAAACTTAATGTTTTGGGCTGAAAGTATTAGCAATGCTGTTATAAATAGTGTTAGGAATAGAG
>JAGGXN010000005.1 GCA_021163065.1 Archaeoglobaceae archaeon
CATTAAAAATGTAAGCTTAGCAAAAGAATTTGAGCAATACCAGACCAAATTGAGAGACTTAGATAGAGTTTGGAGTTTTCTAAATGAAGTATGGCGTGAGAGTAACAAGAACAAAAATAGAATAGCACACTTTAAATTAAAACAATACTTTGAAAAAGGTGCAACATCCGATTTTGAAATAAAACAGTTAGAAAAAATAAAAGAGATTGACAATAAAATTGAAAAGTTAGGAGAAAAAGCAATCTTAGTCGGATTAATGGGTAGTGAAAAAAGAAAAATTCTTTCTGAACTTTATACATTCTATTCGTATAAATACTCAGATGAAAATGTTGTTGTAGTTATCTCAGATCTGGGAGTCAAAAAGGAATATATCAATATTTACAAAAATGTTTTGGGTAAAGATCCTAAAGATATTTTTAAAAGGAATTTAAATAAGATTTTGGAAAAAGAAGTCATAATTATCGATGAAATCGATTTACTTCTTGAAAGAGATAGAATTTCGTTGGACAATTTAGATTTCTTAGATTCAAGGAGAAAAATATACATCTCTGTTGATCCACTTGTTATTGCCGGTGAAGATGAATTCAATTTACAAAACTCTAAATTTTCAAAATTGATTGATCTCGTTAGAGAATACAACTTTAACATCGTACCAATTAAGAGAGTGAGTTTGCCCTTAAATATTGACCTTGATGGTTTGGAAGTTACATATTTGGATAGGAAATCTAAAATACCAGAGAGACACATTAGAAGACAAATTTTAAAATATATTCCATTCAAATATAACGGTGCACTAGTTCCAGAACTTGATCCAAAAACTTCCAAAGATTGGATAAATTACTATTGGATGCTTTATCTTTGTTTAAAAGCATCAAAATATCCTCCAAAAGATGTTGATCTCAAACTTAAAAAACTCGATCTCTTGAATTATGTCTTAACCTCCTGGATAAAAACATTTATAAAATCCGTAAGTATGTACATCAATCCAAACATGCATCTACATATATTGCATTTACTGGGCAAACTTCAACGCAAGAGCAACATGCATTGCATCTTGAAGCATCAACAACCTCCGCTTTTCCTTCATTCATAGCAAAGACACTTCTAGGGCAAACTACTACGCAATTTTCACATCCCTCACATACATCTTGATTTATGTAGATGCAAATCATCATACAACCTCTGATTTTCCATTAACTTATCTTTCAAAACCCTACTTTGAATGAATGCAACAATTGGAAGCGATATCATCAATCCAACTCTTCTACCATCTTCATCAATTACGGCAATGCTTTTCTTACCATCAAAAACAAAAAATGCTTCCATTCTAACTTTAACGCCGTCAATCACTATGCCTTTAAGATAAGCCTCAGCTACCTCATCAATCTCAACAAGCTCTCTAAATTCTACGTTGGGCAACTTTCTTTTTAAATTACCATCTGCATTTAACAAAATGCATATTACTTTTTTATCAAATTTCTTTAAAACATCAAACAGAAATAAAACAAAATCTCTATTCGAGGATAAAATTATTATCTCATCTTTTGCCTCAAGAATTGCGTCCCTTATTTTTTCCAAAATATTCCATTCTCCATGTACAATTAATGCTGGAGAAAAATCCGCCTGTTTTGATATTCTTAAACTCTCAAGCTCAATTAAACAATCATCCGCAGCCTTAACGATCTCTAACTTCAACTTTTCTATAACTTTTCTTGGTTCTACAGCCTTAAAACGCTTTGGCTCACCATCTTCAACATCTACAAATCCTTTGAATACTAACTTGCTTAATACGTCATAAACTCTCGATCTTGGAACTTTGCTAGCATAATGAATTTCTCTTGCAGTAGCTTTTCCTATTCCTACGAGAGCAACGTAAACCTTGGCCTCATACTCACTTAATCCAAGTTTTTTCAGCTTATCAATCATGTTACTATAGCCGTGACAACAATTTTATATACTTTGTTATTAAAAAAGATTGGGTGAGTTTCGTGAAAAAATGGGTTGTCAACTCTCTAAAGTTAAAAATGAATCAGCGCAATACTTATTTAGTAGTTTAGAGAGGTGGAAGAATGGGGATAAAAAATTTAAAATTTAAAATTATAATTCTTGTACTAATTTTATTTATACCAACTTTTGCTAAAGCAGCCGATATCGATTTTCATGTATCAATTGTTGGTGACGGAAGGCTGCATCCAGGAGATGATGTAGCTATTACGTTGCTAATAGAGAACGAGGCTAAGGTAAAGAATTTTCTTTTAAACGAAAATACCTCACAAGCATTGCTATTGGCTACAACTGCTAAAGATTTAAGGGTTGAAATAGACGACACAATGTTACCAATCAAAGTAGAAACTATAAACCCGCAATTAATAGGAGATCTACCAGCCGGTCGGATAGCTAAAGCTGTATTTAGGGTTAAAGTCAATAAAGATGCTAAACTTGGAGAATATGAAGTTCCTATTAGACTAAAGTACACCAAAGTAACGATTACTCCATCAAATTCAGGCGCCCTAATTACATACAATGAAGATGTAAGCGATCTAAAATACTTAAAAATCGAAATAACTAAGAAAGATTACGATTTTAGCGTCGAATCTGTGATTTCATCGTTAAAAACAAACAAAGAGGGAATCGTTAATGTTACAATCAAAAACAATGGATGCAATAAGATTTACGACGCAGTTTTAATAATCAATACAACACCACCACTTGTAACGAATCCTAAGGCTATGGCAGCTTATTTAGGCAACATTGATGCTGGTGAAAAGGCTAAAGCATCTTTTAAAATTTATGTTATGGATGGGGCGTTAAATCACTCCTATCCAGCCAATTTAATTCTCAAATTTAAGACTTCTGCAGGCATTCCAGTTATTTTATCTAAATCCGTAGGATTGAATGTCGAAGATGAAGACGCGTTCATTGTAAAAGAGCTGAAAAGCTTTATTACAGCTCCAAAAACGATTTCAAGACTAATATCAACTCAATTAATGCCAATGCAATCCATACCCTCAATGTTTACAAAGCAGAAATTTGAGGAGCAAAGTTCTCAAATTCAAAATCAAGTGACAACGATTCCTTCAAGGGGTTTTGTCTCTTTAAGCATTAAAAACGTTGGTGAAGACATAAGAGATGCTGTAGCAATTTTATCTTTTGACAATCCACTCATTCATGCTGAGAACATGCCATACATCGGACACTTCAAAAAGAATGAAACAAAAAATGTTCTATTCTACATTAAATCTACAGCACCTCCTGGAAAGTATCAAGCATGTTTGATGATAAAGTATAGAAACAAGCTTGGCGATGAAGAAATAAGCAAGAAACACTACATTGATGTCGAAATTAAGTCAGACACACCATTAAAGATTGAAAAAATTGAAACAGAAAATCTTGCAGTTGGATTGAAAGGCAATTTAAATATTATTCTGAAAAATACAATTAATAAAGACATTTACAACATAATGACATTCGTTGTATCTCCAGATTCTTCGATAACTCCAATAAGTCTGTCTTCATACCTCAACAAAATTAAAGCTGGCGAAGAGGGTAAAGCCAAGTTCAGACTGAAAGTTTCTGATGAGGCAATAAGCGGATCATACAATCTGTATTTGATTGAAAGATACAACCTAGGCGATGCAAAAGACTTGGTTAGCGTTGATGAAGTGCCTATAGCAATAAAACCGAAGATGGCTTACTTTGAAATCGTATCGATTGAAAGTAATCTATATCCAGATGAAACTGGAGAAATAGTGATTAAAATCAAAAATGCCGGTAATTTAGCAACCCACAATTCCATTGTAAAGCTTGAACTTAATGCTCCACTAACTATTGCTGGTGGTAGCTCTCTA
>JAGGXN010000078.1 GCA_021163065.1 Archaeoglobaceae archaeon
ATGTTCTTTTCATCCATTAATTTACTTATAACACAAAGGGGAGGAAAAAGTCAGAGGGTTTTGATATCTGTTAAAAAACAAATTATTTCGTGACTTTGACGTGGTCCTGGGGTGGTAGCGTTGATTTTCGGCAATAAACATGCTATTTTTTAAAAAATTCTTTTTTAGGGTAATCTGATGGGGAAAAACAATGTAATTTTTCTAGAAGTTATTGAGTGGTTTGATATTACCGGAAAGGAACTTGTACATCGTATTCCAGAAGATGGATCAGGTGAGACAAAACTTGGAGCACAGTTAATTGTGCGGGATAATCAAGCAGCAGTATTTTTTTATAACGGCCGGGCCTATGATGCCATCGGCCCTGGTCGCCACACCCTATCTACTAAAAATATTCCTATTCTGACCAAAGTGTTGAGTATACCTTGGGGATTTACCAGTCCCTTTAGGGCAGAAGTCTATTTTACCAATATGAAAATATTTCCCAATCTAAAATGGGGAACAAGAGACCCTGTTGCTTTTAAAGACTCAGAACTTGGACTTGTTCGGCTCCGTGCCTTTGGTATATTCAACATCCAGATTGTTCAGCCTGTTTTATTTGTAAATAGCTTGGTTGGCACCCAAGGTGTTTATACCACTGAGGAAATTGAAGATTTTCTCAGCCGAGTTATTGTCTCTAGATTTAATGATCATATTGGAGAACAATTAGATACAATTTTGAACTTACCTAGTAGATATGACGAGTTAGCCAAAGGATTACAGCAAAGACTAAGAGAAGACTTCTCGCGATATGGTCTGCGGTTAGCTAGTCTTTACATTAATTCTATTACGCCACCTCCTGAGGTGCAACAAGCTATTGACGACAAGGGACGTTTGGCCATATTGGGAGATTTAAATAAGTTTATTAAAATGAAGGCAGGAATGGCTATGGAAACTGCGGCCGAGGGTAGAGGGACTGCAGAGGGTGGACTTGGCTTGGGTTTAGGATTAATGATGCCGGGGTTTCTTATGGGAGCGATGGGGCAGAAAATACAGACTTCATCCCTTGCATGTCCTGAATGTCATCAACCTGTACCTCAAGATGCTAGGTTTTGTCCCTTTTGTGGTCATCAGTTAGCTATCATTCATAAGTGCCAAAATTGCGGGAAAAACTTACCTCCTAATGCTGTTTTCTGTCCGCGGTGTGGCCAACCTGTTAACCAAAAACCAACTTCTATTAAATGTCCTCATTGTGGGGGTGAAAACTTACCAGAGGCTGTCTTTTGCAACTTTTGCGGTGAAAAATTGAAATAATGCAAAAATGGCACATCCAGACAAATTGTCCCCAGTGTGGTGCCCCGGTTTGTCTCAAAGAAACGCAACGTGTCTTAAATTGTGAATATTGTAAGACCAGGCTTTATCTTTTTTCGCAACCTTTTTTCTGCTATATGTTTTCTCCAAAAGACCCTGAAGCTCAAGTTCTCTTTATTCCATTCTGGCGCATCAAGGGCATTACCTTTTCACTTAAAATGCCTCCTAAAATAGAAGCTAAAATAATTGATAAAACTCTTATGGCCATTGATATACCCTTGGCTTTTACTTCTTTAGGTGTACGTCCTCAAGCTGTGAACTTGGAATTTGCTAATATGGAAAAGGGAGGTATTTTTTTATCCCCCCAAATGGGCTTTAAAGAAGTTCTCCATAAACTAAAAGAAAAGCCGACAGACAAAGATGGTGTTCCAGAAAAGATTTATAACATAAATACTTTTGGGGATAAAATATTTCATTATATCCAGAAAAAAATTAATAAAAACATAAAAAAAGGAATGAAAGAGGCATCTGTCAAAATTGTTTTTAGCGATTTTCTTGGTGAAGCAGTAAGCCTTATCTATTTTCCCCTAATTATTGAAAAAAACAACCAAAGAGTTATTTTAAAGGATGGACTCTCAGGACAAAACATCGGTAATTTAACTAAAGAAGGTTTAAATTGTCTAAAAAAGAAACGAATCTCCAAATTGCCTACATTACAATTTTTACCCCTAATTTGCCCCCAATGTGGTTGGGACATGCCTTGTAATGAAGAAGCATGGGCCGTGTTTTGCCATCACTGCGGTCAGGGTTGGTATGTGTCACAGAATAAATTTAAAAAGCTAGATTATAAAACAGCCAAAACAGAGCAAGAAGTATTTTATTTGCCATTTTGGCGTATTAATGCTACTGTGCCTGATTTTTCTCTCTATACCCAAGCGGATTTAATTCGTTTCTCTAACCTACCCAAAATAATAAAAGACCATCATAAAAAATCTCCATTCCATATTTACGTTCCTGCCTTTAAAATCAATCCTCGTCAGTTTTTACACATGGCTAAATCCATCACCCTTGCTCAACCTGATTATTCCTATCTCCACCAGCCTGTATCCAATGCCCATCATGTACTCTTGCCTCCAACAGAGGCTTTAAACTCCGTAAAATTGGTAATAGCCAGCATAGGCACATTAAAAAAACACTTTTTTCCTAAATTGCCAAGGATAAAACCAAAGATAGATAAAATTACTCTGGTTTTTTTGCCCTTTACCCAAAAAGGGATTGATTTGGTCCTTTTATACCAAGCTATGAATATATCCATCCCAGCCAATGCCTTAAAATGGGGAGATTTTTTATAAATGGTTACTTATGTCTATGGCTTCCATCCTGTAATAGAATTGCTTACCTCTCAACCTTCAAAGGTAAAAAAACTGATTTTAGCCAAAGAAATAAAGACCAGCAA
>JAGGXN010000066.1 GCA_021163065.1 Archaeoglobaceae archaeon
GCAATAGCGGTAGCAGTTTTAATGGGTAAGGCAGATGTTGGATTGGGAATAAAAACAGTTGCTTCAAGATATGGATTGGATTTTATTCCTGTTAGGGGTGAGGAATACGATTTTGTGATTAGAAAGGATAGAATGGGCAAAGAAGCAATAAAGCTATTTTTAAACGTCTTGAGATCTGAAGAATTTAAAAAAGCGTTGGAAAAGATAGATGGATTAATTGCAACGAATGAGACTGGAAAGATTGTTAATCTAACTTAATCTTAAAATTTTTTCACAAATCATAGCAAGCTTAATTTTCAAGAAGTTTTCATAAGAGTCTTTAAGATTTCCCTTGTCAACAAGGTCTTTTTCTTTTAGCAACTCCTTAATCTGCCTTATCTTATCAATTGAAATTCCAAAGTTTTGCAACATTTCTATCTCTTCCAACCTCGTTTTCAGCAGTAATGATAATACTACTGTTTCATTAACTAAATCCTCATCAATATCCGCATTTGAAATCTTTAAAATGAAGTCTATAACTTCTGCTGGCACTTTGTAAATTTCATTCAGCTTAATACCATATGGACTGTAAACTGGAACTTTTGATGCTAATCCAGAATGTTCTAACCTTCTAAGGATTTCAACAGCTTGATTGTATAATGCAATGTATGTTATAATGTAACAAAAAATTGACAGTGAATTTTGGCTGTGTTTGTATGAAACTATTCTATTAATCAAGGAATACAAGTCAAAGTTTCTCATTTGCAAAAGAAGACTTTGTAAATCTGATTTTTCGCCAAAATTTTGGTGTTCGTAAATCAAACACGAATCTCTTTGGATGGCAGTAAAGATTATATAAATTTTCGATCCAAACTCTTTTGCTAAGGATTTTAAAAATTCTTCTTTTTGCAATAGCCTATCAATCAATGCTGATTTTGCGATGCTCAATCCTTGTAAGCTCAAGAATGAATGGTGAAATTTTGGTTTAATACCCTTCGAGCTGCTTACAACCAAATTAAATTCTTTTAATTTTGGAACTGTAGTTTTTAAAGCCTTAAAATAATATTTATCGGACTCTTCCTCAAGAACCTCTTTGCATATGTACAAAAAAATTAGAGAGTCTAAAATTGATCTTAACTCCATTTCATTGTTAAACTGTTTAGAAAATTCAACGTGATCTTTTTGTATTTCAACGTCAAAACTAACGTTTAGCTTAAAATTTTTTTCAAAAAGATTTTCAAGCTCTTTTAAGCTATTTACAACAATAAAATTGTCATCACTTGCATCAACATTCTTATCTGTTAAATTTAAAACAACTCTGTTTTTAAACGGATAACTCAATAGCCTTTTAAAGCTGCTCTCAACATTTTCAATGCATATATCTATTCCAATGTAGCCTTTTTTGAATACGGCCACATCTACCCATCCTAATGGAACTTTAAATGGAGATTTAACTCTCAACCCAGATTTTTTCAAAGCTAAGGCTATTTTTTGTCTAACATTAAAGTAATTTACCATTAAACACACTACACTCCTAATTTATATAAAAATTTAGATGTCAATTACAATTGTTTTTCCATTCTCCACATCCTCATCACTCAACACTACTGTTTTTGTAACGTTTCCAGCTATTATCGTGTAAGGCTTTATCGGCTTAACAAGATACCTTGTTTCTTGTGCATAGGGAACAATAAATTCATACTTTTCATTCTTAACTTTAGCTATTTGAACGTATTCAAATGTTCTATTTTGATTTGTTTTTATCGTTGTAGTTATTTTCACAATGCTTGCATTTGTTTTGCCTGTTATCTTTGCCCCTTTAACGTATTCAAATATCTTTACATAGCCTGTAGTTCCTTTTGGAGGATTGCCATATCCATAAGCTCTGCAAACTATTTTGTATATGATTTCATTTATCCCGTTCCAAGTATTTTTCCCAACAAAACCACTCTCAAAAACCATTCTGTAGTGTTTAAGCCCACTACCATCAAAGATGTGGAGCTTAGCCTCCATTGTCTTATAATAGCTTAAGCTTGGCAAGCTAAAACCAAAATATTGGATGGTCTCCCTTGGTAATTCATAAACAGTCTTTGCAATCCCCAACCATCCATCTTGAGTTATGTATGCATAAGCTACACCATTGTAATAGATTTGATTAGCTTTTTCCAAGCTACCTTCAGCCCAGACTGCCATAGCGTAGAATTTACCAGTAGCCATTTCAACGTCTGTTACGACGTACTTAACACCAAGTTTTTCTGCAATCTTATTAGCCTCACTTTCATCAAATGCTGTAAAGAATGGAGCTGCCCCAGGAACATTGTTGTATTTATTTCCTATTCCCTGCTGGAAAGGATTTGCATTTGGTATACGATGAGCTATTGCTGTTATCCAATGCCCATAGTCCCACCAACTCATGACTCCATAAGTACCATTCGGATAGTATGGATAGGGCTCTTTCTTTGGCCAAGGCTTGTATATTTGATAATAAAAATTCTCGTACATCTCTTTGTTTGGCGTATTGTTACGCATCCAAACCAAAGCATCGTACCATTGCTTGTTTATCCCACCAGCGTATTTGCTTTGCGTATATGCAGCAGAAAGCGTTGGATAGAATAGCAAGAATATTAAAAAGATGGAAATTAGAATCCTTCCTTGCCCTATTTTTTGAATTTCCCTAACATTAATTGCATCATAAAACCTAAGCTTTCTTAATAGAACGTTCAACATTAGTGCAGAGAAGATTGAGGTTACAGCTGCAAAGTAATAAGCAAATCTATTCTGCCCAGCTAAGGCTATAAACATTGCAATACCCCATAAAAGGATTAATAAATGCAAGCCTTTTCTCTCTTTAAAAAGAATGTAAGCCGTGTAAATCATCCCAGGGATTGCGAAAAAGAAGGTGGTTGCAAAATGATACCATGCTGGGGCTAAGCTAAATTCCCCATGCTGAATAAAGAATGGTTGAACCTCGGCTATCGTTAAAGAACCTCCTTTTGGCTGAATAACTCTTATTATGCTAAAAATCAATCTAAACAAATCGGTTGAGGTGAAGTAAATGAAAACCAAGAAGCCAATTCCTAGGACAAGTACTGTCGTTCCAAAAACGTATTCTCTCTTAATACCAAACTTGTCGAAAAAGCCTTTTAATTCAAGTTTGTAGATAGTGTAAAATAGCAAGGTTATAGCGGCGCATGCAAGCAATACTATCGGCTGGAATGGACTGTAATAAATCGTACTAAAATACGGATACTTGAAGGCAAATGGAAGGTAAACAATCGACGCAACTATCATTGTGATTACCATTATCAAAGCTAGATTTTCTAAATCTGCTTCAATCCAAAACTTAAACAAAAATGAAAGAAATACAAAGATGAGCAATAATAGGGCTATAACAAAACCTGGAGACCATGCATCCAAATACATTCCTAAGCAAACGCCAGATATTATCGGAAAAATGATGTTTTTACTTTTTAAATTCTTAATTGCATCTTCACCATTCCATTTATTCAACGAATATGCAAACATTGCCAAAGTTGAAATCATCCAAAAAACTTCCCATACATGGTGATCATTAAAACCTAAAATGCTTCTATCTAAAAGCTGCCCTGGAACCATTGCAATTGTTAAACTTGCAATTACAGCAGTTTTTTTGTCAAAAACCTCTCTTGCAAGCAAGTATGTTGGAAATATCAACAAAATTCCACCTATTACTGGTATAAAAGCTGTTACATTCCTTATAGACTCTGAATCAGATGCTCCCACAATTTTTGACAAAATTGCCCCTAAATAAACCAAGAATGGGCCAAAGTGAGTGTAAGTTCCGTAGTTGTAGTGAGTGAAGGCGTCAAACCATAATCTATTTGGAAAGTTTGCCACACAATTTTCAATCAACCTAAAATAATACCAAGGATCGTTTCCACTGAGCCTAGCTCCATTCATCCAGTCTACAAAAACGTTGTTCCAAGGAGGGATGAGTCTTAAGTATGCACTTATGCAAATTGCGATTACAATAAAAATCCAGTGCCAAAACTCCTTAATCTTTGACATTGCAAAAGCTACTAACCTGGAAATTTAAATTTTGTTCTTTGTAAAATTGAATTTGATGCTCAAGAAGAAGAATTAAATATTGCTAAAAATTGCTGTAAAACATGCTAAACAAAAAAGATTGTCAGAAAAAAGACGTTCCATGCATAATTTTTAGAGAGAAGGCTGTAAAAGTTTTAATGACAATTTACTTTGAGAATTTAAAAAACAACGATGTTTACATTCAATCAATAGCCAACAAGGTAAACAGTCCACATAGCTATATATGGTTGCTGATTAAAAAGTTTGAAAAGGCAAATCTTGTAGAATGCTGCGTTACTGGGAGAACAAAAGTAATTAGGCTAACAGAGAAAGGTGAAAAAATTGCATCGTGCATTAAAGAAATTTACGATATCCTCTCGGATTAATTTTTGTTTGCAACATTTTTCACTTCCTTATTAAGACTTTGCATGTCAAAAGTTGTTTAAAAAACGATGCAAACTTTAAACTTAAAAATCTTACACAAATTAAGTTTTTATGGATTGGGAAAGAGTTGTAGAAGAAATATGCAAATTTATTAAAGAATACGTAGATAAAAGCAACGCTAATGGTGTTATCATTGGATTGAGTGGGGGTATAGATAGCTCAACCGTGGCTTTTCTTTGCAAAAGGGCGTTGGGAGAAAAAAAAGTACTTGGCTTAATCATGCCCGAAAAAGGAGTTACGAGAGAAGAAGATGTTGAAGATGCTTTAAGTATTGCAGAAATGCTGGGCATTGAATTTAAGATCATTGAGATCAACGAAATATTGGATGCATTAAAAAGAAAGCTTGGAGAAGGAAATAAAATTGCTGAGGCTAATTTAAAGCCGAGAATTAGGATGACCATTAACTACTACTTTGCAAACAATATGAATAGACTTGTAGCTGGAACTGGAAACAAAAGTGAATTGATGATAGGTTACTTTACAAAATACGGTGATGGTGGAGTAGATTTTTTACCAATTGGAGACCTGTATAAAACTGAAGTTTTTAAACTTGCAGAATACATTGGAGTTCCTGAAAGAATAATTAAAAAGAAACCCACTGCTGGATTGTGGGTAAACCAAACAGATGAGGATGAAATTGGAATGAGCTACGAGGAGCTGGATGAAATTCTCAAGGCTATTGAAAAGGGGCAAAGAAGATGTGATGATAAATTTAAAAGGGTTGAAGTTCTCGTAAAAAATTCAAAACATAAAAGAGAGATGCCCCCAATTGCAAGAGTCAGACACTTACTATGAATATTTTTTAATTATCTCGCTAAAAGCATCTAAAACGTATCTTAAATCTTCCTTTGGAACTAAGTATGTTGATAGCTTGAAGTATCTTGTCAATCCAGCCTTTATTCCATGGATTTTCTTAGCTTTTAATTCTCGATATAGGAAAAATCTACCTTTCTTTGCCCTTTTAGATATCTCATAAAGGTTTTCAGCATGGAAAAACATTAAATCGTGGTTGTGTGGTTTATCTCCAAGTTGCATTATTCCCAATTCTTCCATTTTACTTGCAAACCATCTTGCCTTTTTTACCTCCTCATCCCACTTTTCAACCCTATCCCTTACATGGGGAAAAGAGGCTATTAGGGTCATTATTGTCGCCCCTCTTGCAGTACAACCTAAAAGTTCAACTTCTTTGTTTTTATATTTCTCCGATTTTCTTAAAACGATCTCAGCGTAATCTTCTTTCATCCCCAAAACCCCTATAGGTCCACTGGCAGCCATAGACTTATGACCACTACCTACAATGAAATCTGCACCAACTTTTTCCATTTTTACTGGCATTCTACCAACAGCATATGCACCATTGAGCAATAATGGAATATCATATTCATGACAAATCTTTGCAACTTTTTTAGCATCAGCCAAATTCCCATAGTTCCCATCTGGATAAGTTAATAAAGACAACACTATTTCCCCTTTCTTTTTTGTTTCCTCAATAACTTCTGCATACTTTTCTGCCTCAATTTTAAAGTCCGGATATCCAGTATTTGGAACCTCAGCTACCTTTAAATTTGCCCTTTCAGCAGCAACATAGCTTGAGTAGTGGGCATTGCCATCCAATATTACATAAGCATTTGGTTTTTTCAAAGATAAACTGTGCATAACTATGAACTTACTCTCTCTAGCCCCATTTGTTACTCTCGCAACATCACATCCTAAGAATTCGGGCAGAGTCTGATGAATGAAGTCATGTATCGGCGGTTTTTTTATCTCATCGAGCCTTCCTTGGCAAAAATCACAGATGCTATAGCCATCTCCCCACTCCAATAAAGCTTCCTTAGCCTCTTTTGTAAGTTTCCCACCAGTTTGAAGTGGATCTATGTTTATGTAATCTTTGGTTTCTCTTTTCAGCATGCATAAATACTCTTAAATGTTTTAAAATTTCTTTCGATAAGAATATATCTTTGGCATTGCTAATTTTTACATGCTACCAACTGGAGTTTTTTATCATGAAAGTTTTAGCAAGAGAAGTTATTTGACAATAGGTACAAGGTTGCAAGACTTCCCAGCAGCTTTTGAAAGGCTAAAACAATATGAGAACTTCAGACTCATAGAATGCCCAAGGGTTGATGAAAAGCTAATTTTGCAAGTCCATGATTTAAGTTTGCTCGAAGGAGTAAAGAGAGATCCCCTATGCTCTACTGCCTGGCACTCCGCTGGTGGAGTTGTATTGGCTGGTGAGATGGTTTATGAAGGAAAGCTTAGAAATGGCTTTTGCTACATCGGTGCTGGAGGACATCATGCAGGAAGGAGCAACTTCTGGGGTTACTGCTGCTTTAACGATGTCGTCTTAAGTATTACAAACTTGAGAAACAAGTTTGGGATGTTGAAATTTGCAATTTTAGATACCGATGCCCATCACGGCGATGGAACGAGGGAGCTGTTAAGCAATGATAGCAACACTTTACATTTCTGTATTTGTGGAAGTAACTACGTTTCAAAGGACAAAACAAAAATTGACGTGAGCTATTGGAATTTAGACAGAGAAGGATACGTCAACGTCGTTAAAGAGAGTTTTTGTGAAATGGCCAAGGAATTTAAGCCAGATTTGATATACTGGTATTTTGGTCATGACACACATGTTGGAGATTACGGCGATATTGGCTTGACAGTAAAGGAATACGTTAAAATTGCCAAGATAATGAAAGATTTGGCAAAAGAAATTTGCAATGAAAGACTTATCGTTGTTTTAGGGGGAGGAAGTGTATCTTACATAGCAAAGGAATCAACTTTGGCAATAATCGAAGAGTTGTTGAAGCCTTGATTTTGGTTAACGTGATGCACACGCCTGTAAATTTATTTTTAAAATTAGTAGAATTCCCCTTATGCTTATAGTTACAGCTAGAATATTGTACCAAAGGATGCTCGCAATCGTTCTTGCTTAAAAACTTGCAGCTGTTAACGTATCTTTAGCCAATCTTTTTCGAGAAACTATTGTGCTTGATTTTTGGTAGAAAACTTGAAATTAGGCCACATTGAAAAGCACAAAAAATGGGGCAATCACACACATAATTAAACTACTCCCGATGAAAGGCAGTAAAGCAAGAGAAAAATAAATTTATAGTTGAAATTTTACCGCTGCTTATACCTTTAATTTTTTAGTTAGCGTAACACAACATACTTATTAAGTTTATTTTTAAATTAGCGTCATGGCGAAAGCAAAGGCTTTTGCATCTGGAACGATCGTAAACGCTTTAGCAACAAATTATGGTAGTGCTTTTGCTCTTGATTTAGTAACTAACGTGAAACTGAGATTTGAAAACGATTTAAAGGAGAACATTGTTTATGAGGATGGTAAAAAAGTAAAAAATCAAATCGTCGATAGGCTTTTAACAGCAATTAAAAAAAAGGCTATAGTTGAGATAGAAAGTAAAATTCCAAGACAAAGTGGTTTGGGGAGTAGTAGTGCATTTATGAACGCATTGATCTTGGCTATTTTTAAAGAGCTAAATGAAGAGTTAAATGCTCACACAATTTTAACGATGAACGCAAGAATTTCGTTGGAAATGGGGATAAGCTATACTGGCGCTTTTGACGATGCATCAGCATCGCTGCTTGGAGGGATCGTTGTTACGAACAATTCAAAAATGAAAATCTTAAAGTGGGATAAAAAATCAGCAAAAGCTTTAGTTTTAATTCCTACTTGGCAGAGAAATGATGTTTTAATAGATGAAATAAAGAAAGATGTTGAGTTTGTAAAGAAGGCGATTAAAGAAGCTTTAGATGGAAAATACAGAGATGCAATGCTGCACAATTCTTTGCATTACTGCTCTGCATTAAAATATCCCTTAGAGCCTTTGAATGTTGCCTTAAATTACGATGTCGCTGCCGGATTAAGCGGAAATGGTTCATGCTACGTCGCTTTTGGAAATGTTAATGGGCTATATAAAGCTTGGAAAGAGTTTGGTGAAGTTGTTAAAACAAGGATTGTAAATGAGAGTGCAGAAAAATTAACAATTCCAGATTACTTATTTGCAAAATAAAATTAGCCAAATGTCCTTCTTATCCTCTCTACAGCCTCCTTTATGACTTCTACATCCCTCGTTAATGCAAATCTGACAAATCCTTCGCCATACTCTCCAAATCCTATGCCAGGCGTTACTAAAATTCCTGCCTCATTCAACAACTTCTTTGTGAATTCCATGCTTGACATATTTACTTCACACCAAACGTAAAACGTTGCCTTTGGCTTTTCAACGTTAAACCCTGCATCTCTCAATCCATCAACAAGTAAATCTCTTCTCTCCTTGTAAATTCTGTTGTTTTTCTCTATTACCTCATCACTACCAGTCATCGCTGCAATTGCAGCCTCCTGCACGGCTTGAAAAACTCCACTATCAATGTTTGTCTTTACTTTTAGCAATCCGTTCAAGATTTCAGCATTGCCAACAGCAAAACCTATACGCCATCCTGTCATGTTATAAGTTTTCGACAATGAATTGAATTCAATTACAACGTCAAATGCATTATCTACTTCCAAAAAACTCCTTGCTCTGTAATCGAACGTAAGCTCGCTATATGCTGCATCATGGGCGAGTATTATGTTGTAATCTACACAAAAATCAATTGCTTCCTTGATAAAATCCTTCTCCGCAACACTTGCAGTCGGATTGTTCGGGTAGTTTAGAAACATAATCTTTGCTTTTTTAGCAATTTCGGATGGAATAGCATTTAAATCTGGCAAAAATCCATTTTCCTTTTTTAATGGCATTTTGTAAGGCTTTCCATCAGCTAAGATCGTTGATGCAAAGTAAACAGGATAGCCAGGATCTGGAACTAAGACAATGTCATTTCTATCAACAAAAGCTAAGGGCAAATGAGCAATTCCTTCTTTCGAGCCTATGAGAGAGATTACTTCTTTTTCAGCATCAAGCTTTACACCCTTACGTCTTTCATAAAAATTAGCCACTGCTTGTCTAAATGATAACATTCCCTCGTATGAAGGGTATTTGTGATGCTCCTCTTTCTCAACAGCCTTTTTCATAGCTTCAACTATATGCTTTGGCGTAGGTAAATCTGGATCGCCAACACCAAAATCTATAACCTTTACACCCTCTTTTATTTTTTTAGCTTTCATTGCATCTATCTCAGCAAACAAATAAGGTGGGAGCTTTGTCAGCCTTTTTGACAATTCAAACATCCTTACCACCTCTGCTTTGGAATGCCTCAAACTATATTTTTATTTCGATGTTTTTGCGAAAGCTTTGAAATAAAGAAAACAATTTATAAGAATTTGTGAAAATTAGCCCATGCAACCACTACCAGAGGGAAAACTTTCAAGAAGGATAATTGTCAATGCTGCCTACTCTTTTTCAGCAGGTTTTCTGCTCTTTTTAATCATTTACGGCTTTTACATGATCTTTAACACATTAGAGGTCAAAATTAAAGCTTCGTATATCGTAATGATTTTTTCCATTCTATTCATCCTTTCAAGTGTAGTCTTAGAACATAGAGGTGGACAATTACCGCGTTTGTTTATTGGCGGAGCAATAGTATCTGCTATCCTAACATTTTTTATTATCTGCATTGTAAACGGTATTTTAGCAATTATAAGTAGCAACAATTTGTCCTTAGATGTCTTTTTGTTAATCTATTCCCTATGCATAATTGCAGCCTTTATTGCTTTAAAAATTTTTAAAATGCATTAGAGAAAAACGTTTTAAATAGTGAGCGTATAAATTATTTTGGTGGGCTAGGCCGGGGGGTTCGGCGTCCCCTGTAACCCGAAACCGTCGATATGCGGGGGCCGAAGCCGAGGGAAGGTCTGCCAAGCAGGGGGATAATGGGCTTTAAACTCCGTAGAATCTCCGTCCCGGAGGGCCGGCGGTTATGGTTGGGCTACCCGGAAGGGTTGTCCGCCATATTTGCCGGGGGGACTGGCTTAGGCCCGGAAGGGAGCAGGCTTACCCCGGACGACCGGCGCTTCCGGGGGTGCGGAGAGGAGGAGTTTAAAGTCTCCAGCCCCCTGTAAGGCAGATCGACCCGAGGCGTGCCCACCTTTTATTTTTAGCTTAGCTTTTTAGCTTAGCATAAACTTTACTGTAAAGTTACTCCCGTTAAATTTGATGCATCCTTTTTCCTTTACAAAACTTAAAATTTTGCTCCATTCTTCTGGAGGAATTTTTAAGGTTACACTACCTTTCTTTTCAGCAGTAATTAATGCATTCTTCAATGTAGGATACATCTGAAGTTCATCATTTGTAATTTCATTACATTCGGGAATTACGATCCTTTTCATACGTACAGAGCAATTAACAAAAACGATGAAGTAATCTTCTCCAAACTTCAAAATACTTCCCTTATCAATTAACCCTTTAACTTTCTCTAGCTCATCTAACGAAACTTGATAGAAGATCTTTCCAATTTTTTTCTTTGCATTTCCACTCTTTTCAATCTCTTTCTTAATCTCTTTTGCTTTGTTCATCAGATTAATCAAAATAGGACAACATTTTATACTCTTGTTCACCACAACATAGTTTGTCTGCTCTTTTGTCAGAATCTCAACGCCAACAAGTTTGATCAGCCAGACTTTGAAGTAATTTCCATCCACTTTAGCGTAGAAGAATGCATCTCCCGATTTTGTGTACCTTGACGCTAACTCTTCCAACTCTGCC